>JASHOG010000121.1 GCA_030041225.1 Vulcanimicrobiota bacterium
TGCATCAAGAGGTATGCCGCCGGCACCTCGATGCCCCAGATCGCAAAGATACCGTTGATCATCGGCCAGACGACGGTGCCGCTCGAGCGCATGACGCCGCTGAGCACCGAGCTGTTCCCGAAGAGCAAATAGCCCCAGAGCGTGATCATGAGCAGCGTGTGCGCGATCGTAAGCGTGTGCGGATCGATGATGAACCAGCCGATGATCTGCCACGCGAAGAGATAGCACAGCGCGATGATGATGCCGCCGATCACGTAGTTCATCCCGACGGCGGTGCGGACGACGTTGGTGAGCATGTCCTCTCGCCGCGCGCCGATGCACTGCGCGCCAAAGATCGAGGCCGTAATGCCGATCGAGATCGCGGGAAACTGCACGTACGAGACGACCTGATTGACGGCACCGTACGCCGCGGTCGCGCTCGATCCGAAGTGATTCACGAACGAAATGACGGCAATCTCCGCAAGCGAGACCATGATCACTTGAACCCCTGTGGGAATGCCGATGCGCAGCACCGTCCAAAGAATGCGCGGATCGAAGATCATATCGCGCGCCGTCTCCCGATCGAACTTCAAGGGGTGGTTCACGGCGTGCAGGCGGATCAGGAAGGCCGCAAAGGAGATTCCCTGGCTTAAAAGGTTCGCGACGGCAACGCTCACGACGCCGAGCTTCGGTAAGCCCCACCAGCCTGCGATGAACGCGGGCGTGAAGAGGATGCCGAGCACGGCGCTCAATGCAAGGAAGTAGAATGGCGTCTTCGAGTCGCCGGTGCCGCGCAGGAACGTCGTATAGACGAGATAGGGAAAGAGAATCGGCGAGACGAGGAAGATGACGCGCGCGTACGCCTCGGATTGTGCGATGATGTTCCGCGGCGTGCCGAGTACGTGCAGCGCCCACGGCGAGAACACGTCGCCGAGCACGGCGACGACGAGACTGAAAGCGACGGTTGCGCCGAGAACCGTTCCCGCCACCTTCTTGACACGATGCTCGTCCCTCGCTCCAAACGCCTGACCGATGAGCACGCTGCTGCCGCTAGCAATGCCGATGAGAAACGAGAAGAGCAGAAAGACGATAGGGAAGACTGCCGAGACCGCCGCGAGCGCGTTCGTCCCGATCATGCGGCCGAGGAACACGGCGCCCATCGTCTGCGCTGCGGTTTGCAGTAGATTGCTCAGGATGAGCGGGATCAGAAAAACTAAGAAGAGCGCCCAGAGCGGGCGCGACGTGTCAAAAATATTTACGCCGGGCCGCCTCGCGGCCTGGGCCTGCGCCATCGTTACTCCTGAGCGAGCAGCGTGTAGATCTCTTTGCGGTTGCGATCGAGCATATCCGTGACGCGCGCGATCGTCTCCGGTTTCGCGCTCTCGCCGAGTTGCTCGACTGCTGCGCTCAATCGTTCGAGCGCGTCCTCTAAACGGTCCACCGGTTCCTCCTCCGTTTTATCGTCCGCCGCCGCCGTGAAGAACGACGCGATGTCCTTGGCGCGCTCCCCGAGAAACGTGCGGCCTTTCTCGGTGATCTCGTAGGTGCGGCGCTCCCCCAGCTGCCTGCTCGTCACGTATCCCTCCGACTCGAGCCAGCTCAAAAGCGGATAGACTGAGCCCGGACCGGCCGCCCAACCGAGCTCGCGCGCAACCCGCATGAGATCGTAGCCATGGCGTGGCAACTCGGAGAGGAGCTTGAGGATGACGAACTTGAGCGTGCCCCGCAGCTTCCCACGCCGGCGCTGCCGGCGCTGCCAGCGCCGGACGAACTCGCGGCTAACATCGCGGTCATACCTCATCGTGAACACAGCATATATCGATATATCGCAATGTGTCAATCCTTCGACAGGCCCAGGATGACAAGTGCGGCTTGATAAGTTCCTGAAGGTCGCGCGCCTGGCGAAGCGCCGCTCCGAGGCCCATGAGGCCCTCGAGCACGGACGCATCCGCAAGGGGGGCACCGCGCTCAAGCCCGCGTACGCCGTCAAGCCGGGGGACGTACTCGAAATCCGCTACGCGAGCCGCACCGTCACCGTACGTGTTCGCGAGGTGCCGCTGCGCGTGACGCCCGGCGTGCGCGCGGCCGAGCTCTACGACATCCTCGACGTCGCCGACACATGAACGCAGCGCTCGGACCGGATACGAAGGACGCGCTTGCGCGCGAGCTCCCAACCGAGAATCACTGCAAGCTCGCATTGCGCAACGCGCTGGCTTGGTACGGGCGCGATGCCCGGACGAACGCATTCACAACGCACCGTAACGTGGTCGCGCGTCTCTTCTGGTCGTTGCTCGACGAGCGCAAGTCGCATGCGATCACCGCGAGCGCATCGAGGGCACTGCGAGGCGAGCCGCGCCTCTCGATCGAGATACCGGAACGGTTGCGTCTCGAGCCGCCGCCTCCCGAGCGGCGCTGCGACCGTCTCATGGAGCTGCGCGCCGCGTTCTTGCTTTTCGGCGTCCTCACTGCGGGTGCACGCGGCTATCATCTCGAGCTCACGCCGCCGGACGTCGCTCGGATGAAACGTCTGCGAACGTTGCTTGGAGCGCTCGGCGTGACGGCTCGCACGAGCCGGCGCAGAAAGCGCGGCATTCTCTACCTGAAGGACTTCGAGGCGATCGTGGACCTGCTTGCGCGCATCGGAGCGCACTCGGCGGTGCTCGCACTCGAGGAGACGCGCGCGTTGCGTGAGACGAAGAACCGCATTCACCGTCTCGTCAACACCGAGGTTGCGAACCTCGCACGCGCCGCACGCGCCGCCGCGGCGCAGCGCAGAACGGTCGAGTACATCGAGCGCTCCTACGGTGTACGTAGGCTATCCCCCGCTCTGCGTGAGATCGCGACGCTGAGGCTGCGATTTCCGGGTGAGTCGCTCAGCGATCTCGGCCGCCGCTGCAGTCCACCTATCGGAAAAGCAACCGTTTCCAGCCGGCTCTCGGCCCTCTCTCGCCTCGCCGAACGCCTACGCAGCAAGCGGCAGGGGCCGCCTCGCCGAGGTGGGTAAACGAACGGCCATGCGCATCGGGATCAACGGCTTCGGCCGCATCGGACGTAACTTCGCCAAGGCGCTCTTCGAGCGGCGCCCGCAGGTCGAGATCGCCGCCGTCAACGATCTCATCAGCGCGGCGGAGTGCGCCCATCTCTTCAAGTATGACAGTAACTACGGCACGTACGCCGGAGAGGTACGCGGCGAGGGAGAGACGCTGGCTATCGACGACCGCCGCATCAAAGTCTTCGCTGAGCGCGATCCGGCGAAGTTGCCGTGGCGAGATCTCGGTGTCGACGTCGTCGTCGAGTCGACTGGTCTGTTCACGGATGCCTCGAAGGCGCGCGCTCATATCGACGGCGGCGGCGCGCGCAAGGTTGTCATTTCCGCGCCTGCCAAGGGTGAGGACATCACGATCGTGCTCGGCGTCAACGACAATCGTTACGACCCGGCACGCCACAACGTCATCTCCAACGCCTCGTGTACGACGAACTGCCTAGGACCGGCGGTCAAGGTGATCGTCGATAACCTCGGCTGGCTGAACGGCTTCATGACGACGATCCACTCCTACACCAACGACCAGCACATCCTCGACGCACCGCATAAGGATTGGCGTCGCGCGCGCAATGCTGCGACGAACATCATTCCCACGTCAACGGGCGCGGCCAAGGCACTCTACCTCACCATTCCCGAGATCGAAGGTGCGTTCGACGGCTTCGCGCTGCGCGTTCCGACACCGACGGTTTCGATGATCTACCTCGTGGCGCGCGTGAAAAAGGCGACGAGCAAAGACGAGCTGAACGCGCTCTTCCGTCGCGCGGCGCAGAACGAGCTCCGCGAGTACCTCTCCGTCAGCGACGAAGAGCTCGTCTCGAGCGACTTCAAGCGCTCGCCGTACAGCTCGATCATCGACGCGAAACTCACGAACGCGAGCGGTGATCTCGTGCAGATTGCCTCGTGGTACGACAACGAGTGGGGGTACTCGTGCCGCCTTGCCGAGCTCACCGCGATGATTCTCGAGCGCGTACCGGCACGCGCCTAGGAACGCACTGACACCGTTGAGGGGCATCGACGCGCTCGACGTCGCCGGGAAGCGGGTCTTGCTTCGCGAGGACCTCAACGTGCCGCTCGAATGGAGCGACGGCAACGCTCGGGTCACCGATACGACGCGCATCGATGCCGCAGTTCCGACGTTGCGCCTTCTGCGTGAACGAAAGGCGCGCACGATCGTCCTCTCCCACCTCGGCCGCCCCGACGGGCACGCCGATTCCAAGTACTCGTTGAAACCGGTCGCCGGCGTGCTCGCGCAGCATCTCGGCGCGCCCGTCGCCTTCGCGCCGGATTGCGTCGGTGACGTCGCGCGCGCGGCAGTCGAGAAGCTCGGCGACGGCGACGTGCTCCTGCTCGAGAACGTGCGCTTCCACCCCGGTGAGGAGCGCAACGATCTCGAGTTTGCCGAGCAGCTCGCCGCACTCGGCGATCTCTACGTCGATGACGCTTTCGGAACGGCTCACCGCGCTCACGCCTCGACGGAGGCGCTCGCGCACCTTCTCCCGCACGCCGCCGGCCCGCTGATGGAGGCGGAGCTTGCGGCGCTCGAACCGTTGATGGAGAACCCGCGCCGGCCGTACGTCTGCGTCATCGGTGGAGCAAAAGTACAGGACAAAGTCGGCGTGTTGAGCGCACTCGCGCAACGGGTGGATGCCTTCTGTTTCGGCGGGGGCATGGCGAACACGTTGCTTGCAGCGCAGGGCGTCGATGTCGGCAGGTCCTTACGCGACGACGACCTCGATCCGGCGCGGCGTATTCTCGCGCTCGCCGCGCAACGGCCTGTTCCCATTCATCTCCCGGTCGATGCAATCGTCTCGAGCGGCTTCGACGCCGATGAAGACGCGCATGCCGTCAGCATCAAGAGCGTCGGCGATACGATGATCCTCGACATCGGTCCGGCGACGGCGCAGGAATATGCCCGTGTCATCGAGAGCGCGAAGACGATCGTCTTCAACGGGCCGATGGGCGTCTACGAGAAACCCGCCTATCGCGCCGGCACCAAAGCGGTGGGCGAGGCGATCGCACAAGCGACTGCTGCGGGAGCGATGAGCGTCGTCGGCGGCGGTGATGCGGCGGCAGCAGCACATCTCTTGGGCTTCGCCGACCGCATGACGCACGTCTCGACGGGTGGCGGCGCGACGCTGGAGTTTCTCGAAGGTAAAACGCTTCCGGGGATCGCGGCGCTGCAGTGAGCGAGCGTCATCGCTTGGTAGTCGGCAACTGGAAGATGCACGAGACGGCGGGGCAGGCCGAGAATCTCGCGCGCGCGGTTCTCGCTGCGCTGCCGCCTCTCGATGCGAGAGCGCACTCGGAAGTCGTGCTCGCGCCCCCCTTCACCGCGCTCGCAGCAGTGCACGCCGTCGTCGCCGATAGTGTCGTCGCGCTCGGCGCGCAGAACATGCACTGGGGCGAGAGCGGCGCGTACACGGGTGAAATTTCGGCCCCGATGCTCCTCGATCTCGGCGTGCGTTACGTCATCCTCGGCCACTCCGAGAGGCGCCGTTACTTTCACGAGAGCGACGAAGAGATCAATCGCAAAGTGCGCGCAGCGCTCTCCCACGGGCTGATGCCGATCGTCGCGGTCGGCGAGACCGCCGACGAACGAGATACAGGCATGACCGACGCGCGCGTCGTCGCGCAGACGAGCGCGGCGCTCGACGGCGTCGAGCCCGCGAACCTCGCTCGCCTCGCGCTCGCCTACGAGCCCGTGTGGGCAATCGGCACGGGGCGCAACTGTCCTCCCGCGGAGGCCGACCGTGTGATGGGGTGCATTCGTGGCACTCTTCCGGGACTCGAGCACACACGAATCCTCTACGGCGGCAGCGTCACGCCTGCGAACTTCGCCTCGTATCTCGCGTGTGAAAACTGCGACGGCGGACTGATCGGCGGAGCGTCGCTCGACGCGAACGCATTCGTCCAATTGGCGATACTGGCATTAGCGGCGTGACGCTCCATCGACCCGTTGTCTTGGCGATACTCGACGGATGGGGATGCCGCAAGGAGACGCACGGTAACGCAATCGCAGCGGCGACACTCCCGAACTGGCATCACCTTCTCGACGCCTATCCTCACACGACGCTCGACGCCTCCGGTACTGCCGTCGGCTTACCGAAAGGGATCATGGGCAACAGCGAAGTGGGGCACCTCAACCTCGGCGCGGGGCGCGTCGTGCAGCAGGGCGTGAGCTTAATCGACGCGGATATCGAGAGCGGCGCGTTTGCGCGTAACGCAACGTTGCAGGCGGCGATCGCGCATGTCCGCGAAAGCGGAGGGAGGCTCCATTTCCTCGGCCTGCTCTCGGACGGCTGCGTTCACAGCTCGATCGAGCATCTCGCTGCGCTGATCGACGCGGCTCGCAGAGCAGACGTTTCGTACGTCGTCGACGCCTTTCTCGATGGGCGCGACGTGCCGCCGCGCTCCGCGTTACGGTACGTCAAGCGGTTCGCGCAAGACATCGCCTCCATCAGCGGTCGTTACTACGCAATGGACCGCGACCGGCGATGGGAGCGCACGCAGCTTGCATACGAGACGCTCGCGCATGGGAAAGCACCGTTTCAGGCGCAGAACGCGACGGCTGCGGTTGAGGCCGCGTACGAGCGCGACGAGGGCGACGAGTTCGTCAAGCCGACGATCGTCGGCGCGCCGCGCCCGGTTGCAGACGGCGACGCGTGCATCTTCTTCAACTTTCGGCCCGACAGAGCGCGGCAGCTTACGTGCGCCTTCGATGGCGCCCTGCGCGCTGCGCACATCGACATTCGCTCCGATGAGCCGGGCTTCGATCCCGGTTCGTGGCCGAACGGTTACTTCGCGACGATGACGAAGTACGATGAGACGTACACCAATCCGGTGCTCTTCGGACCGCGTCCGCAGTTCGACACGTTCGGCGACGTGCTCTCGCGCGCTGGTCTGCGACAACTGCGGCTTGCGGAGACCGAGAAGTACGCACACGTCACCTACTTCTTCAACGGCGGACGGGAGGAGCCGCTGCCGGGAGAGGATCGCGAGCTCATTCCTTCCGACCGCAGCGTTCCGACCTACGACCTCGCACCGGCGATGCGCGCACGCGAGATTACCGACTTCGCGCTGACGTCGATTGCCGCGGGAACGTACGACGCGATCATCATGAACTACGCGAATGCCGACATGGTCGGCCATACCGGTAACTGGCAGGCGACCATCGAAGCCGTCGAGGTGCTCGATACGCAGCTCGGACGCCTCAGTGAGGCCGTGCTCTCGGCAGGTGGTCTCTTAGCGGTCACCGCCGATCATGGCAACGCCGAAGAGAAGATCGATGCGGAAGGCAACGCGCTCACGGCTCACACGACGAACCCGGTCCCTTTCATCCTCGTCGCGAAGGGCTTGCACGTGACGTTGCACTCGGGCGGCAAGCTCGGCGACGTAGCGCCGACACTCCTCTCGCTCATGGGGCTGCAGATCCCGGCCGCGATGACAGGAACGAACTTGTTGCAATGAATGAAACGACGAAGGATGCCGTACTCATTCGTGAGGCGGCGCGCGGAGCGATCGATGTTGCGCTGGTGCTCGGCAGCGGCCTTACCGCCGCAATTGGCGAGGCCTTCGAGCGCACTACGATTCCATACGAGCGCCTCCAGTCGCTCGCATTCTCGCCGCTCCCCGGACACCGCGGCGAGGCGCTCGTGGGAACGTGGTACGGTAAGCGTGTTCTCGCACTCTCCGGGCGCGCGCATCTCTACCAAGGCTTCACGGCGGAGCAAGTGACGGCGGGTGTGCGCCTCGCGCATGCCGCAGGTGCCCGCACGATCCTTCTCACGAACGCAGCAGGCGCGCTCAATCCGAAATACGACGCAGGCGACATCATGCTCGTGGAGGATCACATAAATCTCACCGGCACAAACCCCTTGCTCGGCAACGAGGAAACGGCGTTCATTGACATGCTCGAGGCGTATTCGCCGAGGTTGCGGTCTGCAGTGCGCAAGCACGCGAAGAAACGCCATCGCCTGCGCGAGGGTATCTACGTCGGATTGCTCGGCCCGAGCTACGAGACCGCTGCCGAGGCGCGCTACCTGCGCGGAATCGGCGGCGACGCCGTCGGCATGTCAACGGTGCTCGAGACCATCGCGGCGCGCGCGCTCGGAATGGACGTGCTCGCCTTCAGCCTCATCACGAACGCCGCCGGCGCGCAAACGACGCACGAGGAAGTGACGTCGATCGCAAACGAAAGCGCCCCGCTCTTGGCCGAGCTCATCGAGAAAACACTGCCGGAACTATGAGCCTGAGCGCCGAGACGCTCGTGCTCGTCAAACCTGCAAGACTCTACCTCGCCGCGTACGTCGACGCGCTCCAACGAGGCTGGTGTGCCGACACGGTGCGTGAGGAGGCGGCTGCCGAGGAGCTCGCCCAGATCGAGCGCGACCCCGATGTGTTCCTTGCACGTCTCGACGACCCACACGCGAAGGGGCCACCCGTACGCCTTCCTGACGGATCGGTGAGTCCGCGCTTGCCGGGATTCCACCGATGGCTGTGGGACGGCGCGTTCTGCGGAATGATTAACTTCCGTTGGTCGCCGGGAACGCCGGCTCTTCCGCCGACGTGCCCAGGCCACATCGGCTACAGTATCGTGCCGTGGAAACGCGGGCGCGGGTATGCGACGGCGGCGCTTGCGCGCATGCTTCCTGAGGCTCGTGCAGTCGGATTACCGTACGTCGAGCTGGTGACCGATACCGCGAATGTCGCCTCTCAGCGCGTCATCACTGCGAACGGCGGCGTCCTCGTCGAGCGCTTCACCCGCCCGAAGGAGCTCGGCTGCGCCGACGCGCTCCGCTTCCGAATCGCCCTTTAGCTGTGGACCGACGTAAGGGAGAATCGTAGCTTCGGTCCGTCGAGTTCGAGGAAGAGTCGATTCAAGATGTCACGTCCGATGATTGTCTCCGAGCCGATCTCGGCTACCGACGCTTCAAAACGAAAGGCGGGCGTTTCGATGATGGCACGCCAAAGCCTCGCCTCGCTTGATGCTCCGTGGACGCCGGCCACGAGCGTCTCTCCTACGAACGGAAGGGCGAGCTGCTCAGCGATCCCATGGGGGATGATCGTTAGATCCGAACCTGTATCGACGAGCGCCTGGATCTGCACTCGGCCTGACGGGCTCGTCGGAGATATCAGCGAAATCTCCAAAACCGGAGCAGCCGGCTCGTAGCGATTGCTGTACTGCC
>JASHOG010000122.1 GCA_030041225.1 Vulcanimicrobiota bacterium
CAAACCGAGAGCGTGTTGCTCGCGCTCTTTCGCGGAACCGGTCCCGAAGGGCTCGCCGGGATGCCGGCGCGGCGAGCAATTGAACCGGAGGTCGAACTGGTGCGCCCTCTCTTGCGCGTCAGCTCGGGGGATTTGCGGTACTACTGCCATGTGAGCGGCCTGCCATACGCGGTCGACCCGACGAACCAGGATCGCGCCCTGCGTCGCAACGCGATCCGGGAGGCACTGGCGGCTCTTCGCCCCACTTTTCCGAGTCTTGACGAAGCGGTCGCACGGGCGGCGGAACTGGTCGCAAGCGAGCGTGAGGGAGCGCCGCGCGCCGCACTACGAAGACGCGTCCGTGAGGCCTTGCGGGAACAGGGGGGGCTGCGCGACGTCGACTTTCAGCACGTCGAAGCGGCCGTCCGCGCGATGGAATCGGGCGGGAGCGGCCGATTCCTGATGAAGAAGGGCGTGTCGCTCCAGATAGCGCCGCGACCCCGGAAGGACGGATGAAAGTCACAGAGAGCTACGACGAGGCCATCAAGCGCACGATCTATACGCCGCAGGAGATTGCGGCGGCGATCGAGCGCCTTGCCGCGCACATCGCCTCCGATTTCCGGGGGCAACCGCTCCTACTGCTCGGGGTGTTGAAGGGAGCGCTCTACGTCGTCACCGATCTCGCGCGCGCGATCGCGCGAGTGCCCGACGGCCCGAGCGAGATTGTCGTGGATTATCTCTGCGTGTCGAGCTATGGAAACGAGACCCGATCGAGCGGCGAGGTTCGTCTATTAAAGGATGCAAGCGAGAGCGTGACAGGGCGCAGCGTCGTCATCGTCGAGGATATCATCGACAACGGCCTCACCCTTGAGTACCTGCGCGCGCTTCTTGCCGAGCGCAAGCCCTCGGTACTGCGCTCCTGCGTGCTCTTCGACAAGCCCTACCGCAGACGGGTCGAGGTCCAACTCGATTATGTGGGTCTGGAGTGCCCCGACGAGTTCGTCGTAGGTTACGGCTTGGACTATCAGGAACTCTTCCGGAACCTCCCCTCTCTGGCACAGCTCCAACCCTGGGTCTTTCATTCGTGAGTAAGCAGCTTCGTTCGGTCCTCCTCATCATCGGCGTCTTCATCATCGTCTTTCTCGTCGTCTCGCACCTCGTCGCGACGACCGACGACAGCATGCATCTGGACTACGGCAAGTTCTACAACCAGCTCGAAGCAGGGCAGGTGCAGTCGTTCCACGCCGTTGGAACGCAGGTAACCGGAACGCTGTCCAACGGCACAAAGTACGTTGTCTCCATTCCCAATACGGACAGCGCCTTCGTGCAGGACGTGATGCGACACGTCAAGAGCGGCGCGGTGAGCTTCGAACAGTCGCCCTCGACTGGGAACCTCGTCTCCATGATTTGGGGTTTGATTCCGTTCGCACTGATGGCGCTCTTCATTCTCTTCGTGCTACGCCAGGCGCAATCCGGAGGAAGTCAGGCGCTCTCGTTTGGGCGCTCGCGTGCGAAGATGCTCTCCGAGAATCGGCCGAAGGTGACGTTTGCGGACGTTGCCGGTGTCGACGAGGCGAAAGAGGAGCTGGCTGAGATCGTCGACTTCCTGAAGTATCCAAAGAAATATCAGGCGCTCGGCGCGCGCATCCCAAAGGGCGTGCTACTGCTCGGGCCGCCGGGCTCAGGCAAGACGCTCCTCGCGCGCGCAATTGCCGGTGAGGCGGGCGTGCCATTCCTCTCGATCTCCGGCTCCGACTTCGTCGAGATGTTCGTCGGCGTCGGTGCCTCGCGCGTGCGCGACCTCTTCGATCAAGCGAAGAAGTCGGCGCCGTGCATCGTCTTCATCGACGAGATCGATGCGGTCGGCCGGCAACGCGGCGCGGGGCTCGGTGGCGGCCACGACGAGCGCGAGCAGACCCTCAATCAACTTCTCGTCGAGATGGACGGCTTCGATCAGAATACCGGCGTCATCTTGATTGCCGCGACGAACCGACCGGATGTTCTCGACCCCGCGCTGCTGCGTCCGGGTCGGTTTGACCGTCAAATCGTCGTCGATCGCGCCGATATCAAGGGCCGGCAGAAGATCCTCGAGGTACACGCGCGCAACAAGCCGCTTGCGAAGGGCGTCGTGCTCGAAACGCTCGCGCGGCGCACTCCGGGCTTCTCCGGCGCCGATCTAGAGAATCTCTTGAACGAGGCGGCGCTGCTCGCCGCGAGACGCAACAAGAGCGTCATCGAGATGGACGACTGCGACGAGGCAATCGACCGCGTCATGGTCGGACCGGAGCGGCGCTCGGTCGTGATGTCTCAGAAAGAGAAAGAGGTCACCGCCTATCACGAATCGGGGCATGCAGTCGTCGGCGGCCTCGTCGACAAGTCGGATCCGGTTCACAAAGTGACCATCATCCCGCGCGGCATGGCGCTGGGTATCACCTGGTCGCTTCCGGAGAACGACCGGCATAGCCGTACGAAAGACGAGCTGCTTGCGGAGATCACGATGTCGCTCGGCGGGCGCCTCTCCGAGGAGATCAAGTTCGGTGATGTGACGACCGGGGCATCGAACGATTTCGAGAAGGCGACGCACCTGGTGCGCGCGATGGTGACGCAGTACGGGATGAGCGATCTCGGCCCGATCCAGTACGGCCGCGGCAATCATCAAATTTTCCTTGGGCGCGACCTCGCTGAGGAGCGCAACTACTCCGAGGAGATTGCCGCGAAGATCGACGGCGAGGTGCGGCGGATCATCGAATCCTGCTATCAGCACGGCAAGAGCATTCTCTCAGAGAACTGGGATAAGGTAGAACGCATGGTCGCCTCGCTCCTCGAGTACGAAACCGTCGAAGCCGACGAGGTCCGCGCGATCCTTGACGGCGTCCCTTACGAGCGCGGTGCCCAGGGCGAGGCTCCGGCCGTCGTACCGCAGCGGCCCCCGGAGGAGCAGCAGAAGCGCGGCGATCAGCGCATCAAGCCGAAGATCAGCCCGGAGCCTGCATGAAACTTAGTCGTCTCTCTCTCGCGGCGCTCGCGGGCGCCGCGCTTTTTGTGCCGTCCATCGCGGGCGCGCAGCCTGCGGTCGAGAGCGGTGTCCTTGCCCATGGTGGGAGCTACCTGATGGCGAGCGAGCCCGCCTCGCCGACGACGGCACTCGATATCTGGTTCCGCGCACCGGACGACGGCTACGGCACGGCGGTTCCGGGGCTCGCACAGGTAAGCGCGACTGCGGCCGCGGCGGCGAAGCTCGAGAGCGGGCGGACTCTCGCGCAGGCGGTGCAAGAGGCCGGCGGAACGCTGGGCATCTCCGTTTTTCACGATATCATCGGTATCAGCGTCGTCGTGCCGACGTCGGATGCGCGCTCTGCGCTCGCCTCGCTCACGGCAGCATACTTTAACCCTTCGATCGATGCCGGCGCGCTTCACGACGCGCAGAGCGACGCAACGATTCTCGCGTTTCAGCAGCAGTACGAGCCCGATGAGCTCATGCACGACCTGCTCTTCACGCAACTGTTCGAGGCGGGCGCGGCACACGATCCGCCGATCCCCTTCTCCGCTAGCGACGTTGCGCAGGTAACGCTCGACGAGGTAAGCGGGTTTGCGCGACGCGCGTTCCGCGCCGGCAACGCGTTTGTGACCTTGAGCGGAAACGTCGATCCCTCGATTCTTTCCGCAGTGACGGAGGGCAACGGCGGAAACCCCGACGCGCCGCTCGTTGGAACGCCCGTGAGCGCCGTACCCCAGCCTCTCTCACAAGAAGGCCCGGAGCCGAGCATGGGCCTCGCGTGGGTCGGGCCACCGATCTCCGATGAACGTGCGGCAACCGCGCTCGATTTCATCGCGGATTATCTCTTCCGTCCCGGAACCGGGACGTTCGCACGGCAACTCCAGCATGACGGGGACGACGTCGGGGTAAACGGGCAGTTCATCACGCTTCACGATCCCGGTGTGTTGGTCGTGACGGTAGAGGGAAGCGACGATACGCATCTCCAGGAAGAGATCGTTGACGCCATCTCGGCGCTCGAACAACCGCTCTCGGCGGTGGACTTTGCGGCGGCGCGTGAGGCTTTTCTCTACCATGTGGGCGAGGACACGCAGACCGCGGCGGAAGAGGCCGACAATCTCGGCTGGTATGCTGCGGAGGGTGAACCGACGTACGCGCCCGGCGGTGAGATCTACGACAACATTGCGGAATCGCTCGATTCCCAATACGTCGCAGCGACGGTGCGCCGTTACCTCACGCGACCGACGATCGTGCGCATCGAGCCGTCCCCCGCGCCGAAAGGAAGCTCATCGTGATCAGGTTGCTCTCGCTTGTCGTGTTCGCGGCGCTCGTCGCCCAGCCGGCGCTTGGCGCGCCTCCGGGCGCGAGCGTGACGCACGTTGACGGCGTCACGGTCGTGTCGCAAGCAGATCCGAGCGCTTCGCTCGTCGGCGTCGAGTTCGCGATTCCGGCAGGACTCGACCGCCAGGACCTTCGCGAGGACGGACTGGCCGCGCTCGTCGCGGAGTCGATTCTGAAGACGCCGGTGAACGGCATTCCACTCGACAAGGCTGTGGCAGCGCAAGGCGGCTCGGTGCATTTCACGATCGAACCGACCGGGGTTCGCTTCTATTGTCAAGCCCTTGCGGCCGACGCGCCGCGCGTCTTTGCGACGTTTCGGTCTGCGCTCACCGCACCGGACTTCTCCGCGGCGACGCTCGCCGCAGCGCGCGACACGTTGATCAGGCACATCGCGACGCAACAGCGCGAGCCGCTCACCGTGGCGGTAGAGATGCTCGATCTTGCGCAATCCTCCGGCAACAACACGGGATTTCCGGAGCTGGGGACGCCTGCGTCGCTCACGCAGCTCACCCCCGCCGACGCGAGCGCGTTCTATCGCAGCTTCTACCGGCGAGACGGTTCTTCGATTAGCGCCGTCGGGAGAGTCGACGCGCTCGGCTCGCTCGAGCAGTATGCCGCGACCCTTCCGCGAGGGGCGAGCGAAGTCGTGAAGACGGGTGTGAAACAGATCGATACCGGAAACCACGAGCTTCTCACGCACCGTGACGTGAGCGCGCCGTGGCTCGTCGTTCAGTACGGCGCTCCCGATCTCGGGAGCCGTGACTACGGACCGATGCTCGTTCTCGCCGCCTTTCTGAAGCACACGCTCGGCGACATCGCCGAGCTTCCGGGAACGATCACGCCGACGGCGGTCTCCGAGGCCGTCGGGGCAATCTATGATTACGACGCTGCGCAACCCTCACTCGTTTGGTACGTCGACGGCGGCATCGGCGACACCGATCGCACCTTCGGCACCGCGCTCACCGTGATCAACTTGCTCAGCACGACGAAGCTCGAGGGGTCGATCGATGAGTTCAAGCGGATTGCGGCGAGTGAGTATACGATCGACGCATCGCCGCTCGAGACGCGCGCTCGCCTTGCAGGCATGTTCGCGCGGAGCACGGGTTCGGCGGACTACCTCGACGCTACGCTCCACGCGATCGAAACGACGACGCCGCAAGACGTCCAACGTGTCGCACGACGGTACCTCGGGAAGGCGACGATCGCACTCGTATTGCCGCGTACGCAGAACTAACGCGAGAGGAACCTACGAGCCTGCCGCGCGTCGCGCTGGTTCATGACTATCTGAACCAACGCGGCGGCGCGGAGCGCGTGTTCGCGCACATCGCCCGCGCCTGGCCGCAGGCGCCGGTCTTCACCGCCCTCTACGATGAGAGCATCTGCGGCGATCTCGTAGAAGCCTCGCGGGTGCGCGTCTCGCCGCTTGCGCGCATTCCGTTCGCGAATCGTCTCTTTCGCTACCTGGCGCCGCTCTATCCGCGTACCTTCGAGAGGTTCGACCTTTCCGAGTACGACACGATCGTGAGCTCGACGACGTCGTGGGCAAAGGGCATCATCCTACCGCCGCATGCCGTACACGTCTGTTACGTCAACACGGTGAGTCGCTTCGCCTTCGCGTACGACTCCTATGTCGGAGCGTTCGGCGCGCACGCACTTGCGAAACCCATCATCCGGCGTCTCGTGCACTGGGATCAGCTCGCCGCCCAACGCCCGAGCGTGCTCGTTGCAAACTCCCGCAACGTTGCCGACCGCATTCGCCGGCACTATGCGCGCACGTCCGTCGTCTTGCATTGCCCAGTTGACATCGATCGCTTCACACCCGGCCGCGGCGAGGGCGACTACTTCCTCGTCGTCTCGCGTCTGTTACCGTACAAGCGCGTCGATCTCGCAATTCGCGCGGCGCGGCTCGCCGGCGTGAGGCTCCTCGTCGCCGGAAGCGGCCCAGCCGCAAGCGCTCTGCGAGAGCTCGC
>JASHOG010000123.1 GCA_030041225.1 Vulcanimicrobiota bacterium
CGCCCACGCCGCCTTGCTCAGCCATTCCACCTCGCTCATGCCGATCCTCCATAATCAACATCAGCGAATCATAATATCATAAACCTATCAATATACTAACCAGGTTTTCAGCCTAATTCTCATGCTGCACTTTGCTCCATTTATCTGCCATAAGCATCCTAATGCCAGTCCAACGCAACGAATATCGCGATAATAGCCAGTTGCACGACAGGATAGAAACTCGCGCGATCAAATAGCTTGGCAGCATAACGTCCGTCACCAGACGAGAAGAGGCGAAATCCGGGGACGAGCAACAGAAAGAGGCCGGCACTGAAGCTTAACACCAGGTACGGAAGGCCAAGCGCGAGTGGCGACATCAGAGGGAGTAATAGGCTCAGACACACGGCTACAATAAGGGAAGCGAAAACCCAGGTTCCGGCAATGCGCGCGCCGAAGAGGACGGGGATTGTCTTGGCGCCAACGCGACGATCCTCGTCTGCGTCGTTCCAATCGGCAGGGATGTTTTGCCCACCAATTTCCCACGCCGTGAGCCAGGCGATCATCAGGCAAAGCCAGTACAACGAAGGCCGAGGCACGACCGTGAGGACTGCAGCGATTGGCCCCAGAGATTTGACGAGGCCGCCGATGAGAACACGCCAATACGTTACTCGGAGCAGCAGACAGTAGAGCGTTTCAAGGAGTGGTGCAGTCAGGACGATCGCGATGAGAAGAGGATTGAGCCACCAGGCACCGACGAGCGCGACGATATACCAGAGTGCGAACCAGGCAATGGCACCTTGCATGCTGAGTACACCCTGGGCGAGCGGGTGACGCGGGCCCGAAGACTCCACTGAATAACCCAGATTAATTCCTGGATTGGCGAACTTCTCCCTGTCGATCGTTACGCCAACGAGGTCATTGAGTGCATAGAGCGCGGTGTAACCCGCTGCGGCGGTCGCCAGTGCGACAATGAGCACTGACCATGCCGGAAGGTGGCCGAGCCAAAGCAGCGCGGCGAAGCCTGTCGTCGCGAGGTCGAGCATGCCATGCGTCGAGCGCGAGAGCGCGACGAACTTTCGCAGCATTATTGCCCCTTCCTGACGAAGCAGGCCATGTAATTGACGTCCTCATCGCCGAGGGCGACGTGAAAGCGCGTGGTAAGTGGGTTGTAGATAAAGCTCGCGATACTGACGAAGCGAAGCTCTGCCGGCTTTGCCCATGAAGTGAGTTCATCGGGCCGGATCAGCCTGGCGTAGCTATGCGTGCCACGCGAAAGGATACGTAAAATATATTCGCCGCCGATGACGGCGAACAACCAAACCTTGAGCGTGCGATTGATCGTGGAGAAAAACGCGTGCCCGCCGGGCTTTAGGAGCCGCGCGCGAGCACCGACCACGGCTGCCGGGTCGGGTACGTGCTCGAGCATTTCCATGCGGGTAACGATGTTGTAGCTGTCCGCTTCCTGAGCGGCGAGTTCTTCCACGGTCTGATGACGGTAGTCGATGGATAGCCTGCCTTTCGCCGCGTGCTGGCGCGCTACTTCAAGTGTCCGCCGAGACTGGTCGATACCAACGACCTTACCGCCCGCACGCGCCAGGGATTCGGCGAAAATTCCACTACCACAACCGACGTCGAGGACTCGTGCCTGCAGGATATCGATGTGATCGAAGACGAACTGGCTGCGGAGCGGGTTGATGACGTGCAACATGCCCATCGTGCCGGCTGAGCCCCACCAGACCCAGGCTACGTGGTCGAACTTGCTGACTTCCTGTGGGTCAACGTTCGAGGGCGCGCTCACGGCTTGTATCCGTTCGCGCGCGTAGTGCGGCTATCGCGACTTCGATCTCTTGGAAGGTAACATCATTAAGGAACACGCACCTACCAAGCCCAACAGGCATCGGCACGCGTTGCTCGCCGTTGCGGTGCTCGATACGGTCGAGGAGCGATGCCCACATCACTCCGGCGTCCAGCAGGCTCAGGTCGGGTTGGATCCCGAGCCGCCCAATCAGTGCGAAGACACGCCCGACGTCGCGCTCGGTAAGCATGTCGCGCCGCCTGGCAAGCGAAATTGAGACTAGAATATCGAGCAGAACAGCCTCACCATGCAAGAGGTCGAGTCGGGGAGAAACCTCTAAACCATAGCTGAATGTGTGGCCGAAATCGACCCTACGGGTGAGTTCCCCTTCGTAGAGATTAGGTGCGAGCTCATCTAACATGCCGGTGATCGCCCGGTCGAGAAGGGCGTCTCCGGCCGCACTGCCGAAGGAGTTAGCGACGCTTGTGGGGCCGTCTATTTCCAGTCGTTCGAACAACTGGACATCCCGGATGATCGCAAGCTTGATGATCTCGCACACGCCATTCAACAGATGGCGGCGTGGAAGAGTCCGAAGGAAGGTTTTGTCGAGGAGTACGACAAGCGGCGCCGCAAAAGCTCCGATGCGATTCTTGTTCCCGTTAAAATTGATCCCAACCTTGATTCCGAGCGACGCATCGACGTAGCCCATGAGCGTGGTCGGGACCTTGATGTACGGCAGTCCGCGTCGGTAGCTCGCAGCGACGAAGCCGACGACATCGGTTAGCACACCGCCGCCAATCGCGATGATTGGCTCATCGTGGCGGTGGATGGGAAACGCGTCAAGCTCACGTAGAAGATCTTGGAATGTCTCGATCGTCTTGTGCTCCTCGGCGCCAGGGAACACCACGATCCGCGCGTCAACCCCTCGCGCAACGAAATAGCTGCGGAGCATCTCGCCGTGATAATGCCAGACGGCACCATCAACGACCACGAACCTGCGCCCACCGTTCCGCTTGCCGCCGGAGAGCATTACCTCATTTTCGGGGGAGAATAAGTCCCGCGTTTTGAGTACGTCGTATTCGATCGAACGTTCTGCGCGGATCTGCCAGCGCGTACGATCGGTACTCACGCGGCATCCAGCCAGTCAGCTCGGCGTGCAAGGAGTTCCCGTGCGATGGCCTGAGCTCGCTCCAAGCTATGCGTTCGGCACTGTCCGCACTGATCGATTCGCGCGTAAGGAACGCCGCTCGCGTCCTGCACGTCACAGAGGACACATTCCAGTACTGCGCAGATCTGATCGGCTCGCCCCTCGTTTACGAACACAAGATAGAAGCCTGTCTGGCAGCCCATGACACCGACCGAGACGAAGTGTTCCGCGAGGCGACGGCGCAGACCTTCCAGCAAAAAATGTTCCATCGAGTGCAGCTCGGTAGGCGATAGGTAATCGCCACAGTTCGGGCGTCGAACGCGTAAGTCGACACAGTAGATCGTATCGCCGCCCGGACCCTGCCGTGCCGAGCGGAGCCTCACGCTCGGTGCCTTCATCAAGCGATGGTCAAGCTCTCCGGTAAGCGCGGTGCGCCAGCCTAGTCGTTCAACATCGATCATAGATTGCCTCAAGAGATGTTTGCCCCGCGACTAGGTTCCGTCGGTAAGCCGCGCGAGGTGACGGTAGCTGTCTACAAGCGCTGTTTTCCACGATGCGACGTGGTGATAGAGTTCGACCGAGCCGTCGCCAGAGAAGCCGTTTTCGGTGAGAGCTCTGAAGCTCGCCGCGAAATCAAGTGTGCCCTCGCCCGGGAGTTCGTGGAAATGAGCGATGCCGGTCCGCGTGTTGGCTACCATCTTATCGATGAGGGGAGGGGTCTTCGCCCCGCGTAGATAGGCGATGATGGGCTTCGCGCGCTCGAGCACGTCGAAGCTTAAGCGTGGGATCGAGATTAAGTAGGTGAATATCTCGTCGTCGAGCGATGACGCCCCGGCGTAGAGACAAGAATAGTCAATGCTCGTCGGATCTTTCTCTATACCAGCACGTGCGAGCAGCATATCTATACGCACCTTACGCGCGCTCGAAGGTCTCTCGTCACAGAAGTAGATCGGGTGCTTACGGTCTACGAGTAGGTAATCGGCGGTATCGGGGAAGTGCACGAGCACGCTCGCAGAATCGAGGGCAAACGCGAGATCTTCGTCATCTTGCACAATCTTTAGGTTGTAGCCTTCGCGCGCGTCGGAAATGTGCAGGTAGCGCGTAGAGGGCGCTGCCTCCGCGAGGGCGGTAGCGTAGTCGGGCTCGGAGCAATAGGCGTGGCAGATATCTAGGTGTAGCCTGAATTTCGGCGAGTTCACGTCCGAGATGAGCACAAGCGCTTCCGCCAATGTCTCGATATACATACCCGGCTCGGGCTCGATCAGGAGCGTAATGTCTTCATCGTCATGGATCTCCTGTAAGCACTCCCGGATCGAGGCCCGTAGTAGCTCGCCCAAATCGATTGCCCGATCCCTCGCGTGTGCGGGGCGAAGAAAACCGCTTCCGAACGTAACCAGCGGCACACCGAGACGGCGTGCGACGCGAATACCGCGCTTGATAAGGTCGACGCGTCGTTTGCGGCCTGCACGTTCGAGCGCGATTAACGAGGGTTCGTGCGGATGCGACGGCGTAAAAAAGTAGGAAGCGGTTGCGACACACGTCGGCTTCAGGTGTGCCGCCTTCAATTTCGCCCCGATCCCGGCGAGATCGTCGTCGTCGATATTGAACGGATTGAATTGATCGCGATGAAACGCGAGTTCAACGCCGGAAAAGCCGGCCCCGTGCACCGCGTCAATCGCATCTAGCACGTTGAGAGCGGTCAGCCCAAACGTACTGTAACCGAGCCGGATCGTACCCAAACGGTCATCCCCCGGAGCATATGTATTACGATACCATGGATGCTGGTCGATACCGTTGACGCCGGTCAATGACAGATAGTATATGCGGATGTATCGTAGAGGGGGTGTTAGTTGAAAGACCGCCATCGGTTGGCTGGGAAGAGCGAGCGAAGACGCTGGGCGCCGTAGGCCATCGTTATTAGGCTTAGGGTTGAAAAAAGGCGTCCGTTTCGATTCGCCCCACAGGTTGAGATGCTTGGCGCGAGCGATCGGGGTACGCCAGTCGCTTCATAGCCGGACCGCTCGGCCTTCACACCTCTTGCGATTAATTGAGAGGCGCGACATGAGCTTCGTTAACGGATCTGAAGAAAGGCCCGTCGGCTATACCGCGATCAGCCTTCGTCGACGGACACCGGAGTTGTGTGCGGGCCCGACCACGATACGAAACGCTGTGGGTCCTACTTTCTTCCCAGTGCGTCTCGTCCGCCACGCATCTTGGACGCGCACGCGCCGATCCCAGCTGCGCGGACGCATGGGTCCTCTGCGCTAAGGAAGATCTGAACAAGTAGGTAGTCTTACTGTGTCATAAATCTCTTGCCCGATTCGACGCTGGTTTGGCAGTGCTGAAGATTCTCACTCGTGGAGGCGGGTTGTGGGT
>JASHOG010000124.1 GCA_030041225.1 Vulcanimicrobiota bacterium
CAGGGACGCCTGACAAATAGTACGAGGCAAGGAAGAATCTGGCTTGGTCGGACTGGAATCGCGGTCCGAGCTGAATCGCAGAGACAAGCAGGTCAACGCCGCGATCGGCGTCTTTGATGACGCCGGTCCCATAGAGATAGTCCTCGCCCAGGGATATCGCGCATCGAGCATCCGTCGAAACGCAATGCGCATACCAATAGGCGGCCTGCGCAGCATCCGACGAAACGCCCATGCCGCCTGCGTACGCCGTCGCGGCGGCATAGTATTGCGTCACGTCGCCACTTTGAGCGGCGGCAAGAGCGGCCTTGCCGAGCGCAATCTGCGAGCCGAATTGTGCTTGCGTCGTCGCTGCGAGCTCCGCCGCTTGCGAGACGCCGGCGGCAGCCGCGCGATGCAAGAGATCAAGTGCGCGCTCGATATCGTATGGGGCTCCGGCGCCGTTCAGATATCCCCGGGCGCACGGCAGAAGGGAAGATACGTCGCCGAGATCGGCGGCCCGGCACCACCAAGGCATGATACCGTCGAGGTTCAGCATGAGCATCATGAACGTAGGGTCGTCGACCTGTGGGTACTGCGAGAGCAGTGCGTGCGCTCGTTGGATGACGGTGTTTGCGTCAACCGATATCGGAAGGCCGTTAATCTTCCAGGCCGCAGCAGAGCTCAGGGCCGCAGCGATCGTGACGTACCCTGCGCTCGGTACAAGGTCGCCACTGACACCGGTCGTGATGCCGACGACAGCTCCATTCGAATCCAGCAGAGGACACCCAGCGGTAGTTGCGTCCGTTTTGATGTTCGTCCTGATCCAGGCGCCACTCGCACCGATGGCGGCCAGGTAGCCACTCGAGTCTCCGCACCAAGCCGGCGTCGCGAGCGAATCTCCTTGCTGCGCTTGTGTTGCGAGGCCGAAGACGGGCAAGTCGCCGCGATAGACGAGGAGCATGACTGCCCCTGCGCTAGCCGTCGAAGAATCGGGTAGGACGATCAGTGCAGGGTATTTCACCTCAGGGACGTCGGAGAACACGACGCTCGTCGACGGGGGACACCTGCGTCCGTCCGGCGTGCATCCCGCGGCCACCGGCGACGTTACGAGCAGCGAGCGTTTGAGATCGCTTGCGACGGCAAAGGCATGCCCGCCGTTTGCGATGGAGATCACGAGCGCAGCCGTCAGTATCATGGCGGCGTAGCTCGAAGACGCCGCGCCGCCGCGCTTGCCCGCGTGCCGTAGTCGCCGTTCGGATCCGCCGCGGCGGCGGCATCGTACCATCGCAGCGCCTCGTACAAGGTTTTTGGAACGCCGTCGCCGTTCTCATATTTAGAGGCGATCGTAAAATACCAAAAAGCGGCCTTCGCGGGATCACGAGTCGTAAGCGTTCCCGTCGCATAGGCGTTTGCCAGCGCGACAATGCAGTCGCGATCTCCCACCTCCGCGCCGCGCTCGTAGTACTGTAGAGCGAGAGCCGGTGTAGCCGAAGGCAGCTCCGATAGTTGCTCCATCCAGCCCAGTTGATAGTCTGCGGCCCCATTTCCATTGCCGGCCATCACTTCGAGAAGCGGAACTGCGCGCGCGTACCAAGTCTGCGCGAGCTGCGCGTCCGCCGGTATTCCCTCGCCTCTGTTGTACGCGGCGCCAAGGGCATCCGCTGCAAGCCCGTTGCCGGCTTCGGCTGCCAACCTAAGATAACGCACGTACGCGCCGCTATCCGAGGATCGTACTCGTAGCGCGTATGCATAGAGATCGTCGGCGCTCGCATCCGGCGGCGGTGGCGACTGGGCCTCCGCCGCGCCGATGTCGGGTTGCGATGAATGCTCGTCGAGCTGCGCTAACGCGGCTGAGAGGAAACGCTGAATCGGGGCGAGGCCTACGGCGAGATAGGTGCGTCCGCCCGGCGCCATTCCATGAACGACGCCGACGACAGCGCCGGAGTCGGGAATGAAAACGGGGCCCCCACTATCTCCTTCGAACGTGGCGAAGCTTCCACTCAACACCCCGTCGGAATCGCTTGCCACCGAACCGATCGACAGAACGGCACCGGCGGTGGCTTCCAACGTACTGTCCTGCAACGCATCGAGCGTCGTCGCCGGATAACCGAGGACCGCCGCGGTCTCTCCGACGGAAACAACGCTGCCGAAGGAGACCGTCGGCAAGGGGCCGCGAGGAATGGTGAAAACGGCAAGATCGTCCGTCCGTGTGGCCCTTCCTATCGCGACGACACTGCCGACGATAGGGTCGCGCAACGCGCCATCGAGGTAGACCGTCACGTGCCCTCCCGGAGCGCACGGAGTTTCAGTGCGACATCCAACCACGTGAGCCGCGGTAAGGAACGCAGTCCAACCTTCGCCCGTTCGCACTGCGAAAGCCGTCCCGACGGTTGGTGCCGCAACGAGAGCGAGCGTGTGCGTGACGGCCGCTGCCGCGCTCGCGACGTTGGCGGCAGCCGTGCGGGCCGGGTCGATCGCGACAGCGAGCACGGACGCAATGACGAGGGAGTTACGGAATCGCATGGAGTCGTGCGAGAGCGGCGCGCGCATCCGGTTGTCCCTGAGCGGCAGCTTTGCGGTACCAAAATATGGCGCGCCCCATGCTCCTCTGCGTCGACGTGCCCAGCTCGTACGCCTGCCCGACCGCATATTGCGCATCCGCGAGGCCGGCGCCGGCTGCAAGCAGCATGTACTGAAATCCGGAAGCTTCGTCACGTGCCGGATCGTAGCTCTGCAGTGTATCCGAAGAAGAGCTTGTCGATGCGCTTGCCGCTTGCAGAGTGGGGCATCCCGGAGCGTACGCTTTATCTTGAGGAGCATCTTCCGCAAATGCGCGGTGTTGGTCGAACGCCAGCGCAAGGCGATAATCGCCCTCCGCATCCTTAGCGGCCGCCGCGAGGCGGTAGTACCTTGCGGCCTCCCTCGAATCGTGTTGGACGCCGGAGCCGGTCTCGTACGCTTCTCCCAGCGCAACTTGTGCCGGCGCGTAGCATGCATCTGCCGACCGCTGGAACCACTGCGCAGCCTCGGGGGGATTTTGCGGGACACCGGCGCCGTCGCGATAATCTACGCCAAGTTTGTACTGCGCGACGGAATCGCCGGATTCAGCCGATTCTCGAAGCTGATCGATCGTACTCGTTTGTGCCGCAACGCGTTCGGCGCTCGTAGCGCCGACGATTGCGAGTAGCAAGGCTAGATAAGCCATGACTCTCGGCATGGAGCACCTCCCACGCCGTTTCTTCTGCGCCGTCACTATCGGAGCCTATAGCTTCGCTTAGGGGGATTTCAAGGCGGCCCTGGAAGCGACCAGTGACCTGGCCAATAGGAAGCTCACCGTGATCGCTACGGATGTTGAACCGCCTGCCGACGTAGCCGGAGTACATGCAGCCTCTACATAGCATCGACCGGAAGCGCCAAATCGCCGGTTTGCACGTCGTCAAAGAAGGCGTTCCCGCGTCGACTGCACGTCAACTTTGCAGCGGCTGGGGAAGCTCGGCTCCCTGCTGACAAGCGATGCGTATCTTTGGTTACGTGCTCTTCGGGCTGGGATCGCTCTTCTTGATTTTGTTCGCGTTCGCCGACTTCGGCGGCGCGCACTTGAATTGGACCCCGTTCTTCGTAAGCTTCTTCCTCGTTTATGTAGGGTGGAGGATGGCGCGTGGAGGCTCAGTCTCCAAGCCGGAGTAGCCTTTGAAGTACATGGAGATGGCGGGACTCGAACCCGCGACCCCTTACATGCGAA
>JASHOG010000125.1 GCA_030041225.1 Vulcanimicrobiota bacterium
TGAACCACTCGATCTACAAGGCGCTCCTGTTCCTCGGCGCGGGAAGCATCGATCTCTGCGCGGGTTTACGCGATATGAACCGCTTAGGCGGCTTGCTGCGCTTCATGCCGTGGACGTCGCTCTTCTTCCTGGTCGGAGCGCTCGCGATATCGGCCGTGCCGCCGCTCAACGGCTTCGTGAGCGAATGGCTGCTCCTCGAAACACTCTTCCGCAGCGGCGTCTTTAGCTCGCTCCTCGTGCGCGTCCTCTTTGCGTTTTGCGGAGCGGCGCTTGCGCTCACTGCGGCACTCGCCGTCACGTGCTTCGCAAAGGCTTTCGCAATGAGCTTTCTCGGCGTACGACGCAGCGAGACGCGCCCGCCGCTTGAGGCGCCCAGACCGATGCTCGTGGCGATGGGACTACTCGCGACCTGCTGCCTCGGTCTCGGCATCCTTCCGACGTACCTGATCCCATTGCTCGGCTCGACGTTCGGAACGCCGCATGTCAACGCAGCCGATGTCCTCGTTCCTCCGTTCTTCACGCCGACGTCCTCCTCCGGCGCGCACTTGCTTCCGCCGGATTTCACGCAGGCGTTCCATGCGCTCGGCGCGCAGATCGGGCACGGCCTCATCCCCGGACGCGGACTGGTCGTCATGCTGCGTGGCGGCGCGAGCAATCCGGTCGTCTTCGCGATGTCGACGACCTATATGATTTTCCTATTGGGAGCGTTCTTGCTGTTCACGTACCTTGGGGTTCGATTGTTCGTTCGACGCCGTCGCAGCATAGGAATCGCTTGGGCCGGCGGCGCTGCCCGCGTCAGCCCGGGCACTACCTATAGCGCGACCGGCTTTTCGAATCCGATCCGCGTGATCTTCGGAACCACCATTCGACCCGTGGCGGTCGAACGGACGACATCGACGGTTGCGCGTGGCGTGCAGATGCTCGTGCACGCATTGCACGACGGAGCGAACATCGTCGATCTTGTCGTGGCACAGCCGATAACGGCAGGAGCAAACGCCATCGCCCGTAATCTGGCGCTGCTCCATCACGGGCGGCTCAACGCGTACGCTGCATATGCGTTTCTCACGCTCCTGGTGGTTCTCATTGCAACATTACGGTGGTAAATATGAATGTACGAAGACTTGCACTAGACGTTGACAAGGCGATCGCACGCCCCACTATTCCCCAGATTGCCGAGGCCGTGGAACGCGTACAGAGCGTAAGGGGCATCAACATTACGGTCACTGAGATCGACGTGGAAACGATCGGGATGGACGTCACGATCGAGGGTGAGCACCTCGACTACGAGCAGGTCATCAGGGCGATCGAGTCGACAGGGGCCGTCGTCCACAGCATCGACCAGCTCATCTCCGGCGACGTCGTGGTCGAGCACGTCACGCGCGGCCGATGATCATCCTACGTCGTTTCCTTCTCCAGGTCGGTCTTCTCGCGCTCCTGCTGGGGTTCGTAGACGGAATTCTGACTGCTCTCGCTCTTACCGCGGCGCGCATGATGAGCCCCGGCGAGGCGATCAGCGGCACGTTCGCGCTACGCGTTGCCGCGAGCGCTCTCGCGTCAGGAGCATTCGTGTTCTTCGTCGCACGGTATGCCGAGCTGCGCGAAGAGCTCACCCGCGCTGAGAAGCAGTTGAACGTCGTCGCGCGCGGCCGCTTCGCCATGAGCCGGCTCGGTCGGGAAGTCTTTTGGCAAGCACTGATATCGAGCATGGCATCCAGCGTAGCCGCATTTCTCGGGGCACTCGTTCCCTTGATGCCGGCCGCTTTGGTCCCGCAGTGCCGGTGGATATCGGTAGCGTCCGCGGTTCTTGTGCTTGCGCTCCTCGGTGCGACGCTTGCGCGGGCCATGCACGGCAGCATGCTGCGCTGGTCGTGCTCTCTCGCATTTGGCGGCGGGGCGATAACGGCCATCGGCACGCTGCTCAGGGTGATCTCGTAACGCTGCTGCGCTAGGCTGTCGATTCCCGCCGCTGAGCGCGCCAGCGGCGGATCGCGTCGTCGCGAAACTCCGCGTCGGCGGAGTCTCTCTGCCATGCTTGCGAGAATCGCGCACCGGCGCTCGCGGGCCTGTGCCCCGGCGGCAGGGTGTCGAGACGGACGCGCAGCGGGAGGCTAACGCCGTCGCCGCAGATGATAGCCTCTCTCGACGGGAGCGCCGGCAGTGCGCTCAGCATCCCGCGCGGCGCGTCTGGAAGCGCGTTCGCTACAAAGCGCTGGTCGCGCTCGTCCGCGAGGCGCATCGCGAGCACGGTGCCGCACTGCAAGAGCACGTGGGCGGACAGCTCCGACGGGCGCTGAGTGACGAGGGCGAGCGAGAGTCCGTACTTGCGCCCTTCTTTAGCAATGCGCGCCATAGCGCGCGCCGTTGCAGCGAAGCCGACGCTTTCGTCGGCGGGAATGTAGCGCTGAGCCTCTTCGCATACGATGAGAACCGGTGGCATACGGTCACGCTGTGCCCAGAGCGCGAAGTCGAAGATAGTGCGGCAAAGCATCGACACGATGACGTCGGTAATCTCGGCCGGGACGCCGGAGAGATCGATGATCGTCAGCGGCTTCCCGCTCAGAGGAATTCGAAGCAGCCTTCCGAGGATATCGGAGAGATTGTCTTCGGCGACGTCGGAGAACATGAACGCAAAGCGACGATCGTCCCTCAGCGACTCGATGCGTGCCCGCAGCCGCAGGTAGGCGGTGGCGCCCTCCGGCTTGCCGAGCCGCCCCATCTCATCGTTGATAAATCGTAGGAGGTCGAAGGTCGTGAAGGGTACCGGCGTATCGACCGTGATCGATTGCGATGCGGGGGCGCTGGCAATTCGGTTCCGGCGCGCCCACGTAATCGCGTCCTTTAGAATCATGGCCTGAGACTGCTGCTCCGAAAGGGTGCCGCCGCGGATGAGCGTTCTGCACGCCTCCTCAAAATCAAGCAGCCAGAGCGGCAGGCGCAAGTTCTCGACACTCATCAGTTCGGCGACGCTATCAAAGGCGCTCGCATATTCATTGTGAGGATCGAGAAGAACGACGTGAGCGCTCGGATAGCTCGCGACGATGGCGGAGAGGATCAGTGCGACGCAACACGATTTCCCGGAGCCTGTCGAGCCGAGGATGGCGAAGTGCTTGCCGAGGAGCTCGTCGAGCATCGCATAGGCAACGCGCGCTTCGTCATCGTAGCACGTTCCCAGACGGATGCTGGTGCCTCGAGGCTGCGCGTACACGATGCCGAGATCAGCATCGTCGGCTGCAAATAACGGCGCGCCGACCGAGGGATACCGAGAGACACCGCGGTGAAAGGTGCCCGGTCCATCCCTCGAAGGAACGATCTCTCCTAAGAAATCCAGGCCGAGCGTCATTCCACCTGACGCACCGCGATCGAGCTCGACGGCGGCAACGGTGCCGATCGTCGCACATTCACCGGCGCGAACCTTCACGATCGAGCCTATCTTCAGCTCCTGTTCCCCTTCGACGGCCGCTGCCATCTGTGCGGCGTTGATCGCGATGATTCGGCCGATGATTCGATCCATGTGATGACCCTTCGCTGCAAACCGGACGCCGACTCCTTCGCGGCAGAGAGGAATTTGCACGTGCCCCGCGAGAAAAAGTAAGAACACGGCGATGGGGCTCGCCTCAGGCTACGCAGCTGATGGCTCCTGAGGAGAACTATCGAAAAAAATGAGCAGCCCATCTCTCCCAAGCGTAATTTTTTGCGACTTTAACGGCACGATAACGAACCGCGACATGTTGGCGGCGCTCGTAGGCTCGTACGGTCACCGCGAATTCCTGCGACGTATCAGCGACGCACGTAGCCACGGCCTCCTCAGCCTTCGAGAGAGAATAGCCGCGGAAGCGCGCGTCATAACGTGCACGCTTGACGAGGCGGACGCGCGGTTGACGTCGCTCGTCGAGTTCGATACGACATTCATCTCGTTCTACCGGCAGCGCATTCGTGAGGCAGTCTCCCTGACCATCGTGAGCTCCGGGATAGAGGAGCTCATCGTGCGCGCGCTCGATCGGCATGGAATTCGGAGGGTTCCGCTTTTTGCCAATGGCGTCGAGCCGCGCCCGGATGGCT
Source organism: Vulcanimicrobiota bacterium (assembly GCA_030041225.1). Classification (GTDB taxonomy): domain Bacteria; phylum Vulcanimicrobiota; class Vulcanimicrobiia; order Vulcanimicrobiales; family Vulcanimicrobiaceae; genus Tyrphobacter. The sequence continues at coordinate 4,060 of JASHOG010000125.1, forward strand.
GGCGTGTGCTCTTTCGCGATTCCACGCCCGAGGGCAATGCCAAGCGTCCGTACGTGGAGGCTGCGCAACGCAATGGATACCGAGTGGTGGCCATCGGCGACGACGAATCGGACTTTGCCATGGCGCTGCTCGCCGACGTGCGCTTTGCGAAGCGCGCGAGCCCGTTGCATAGGTTTCTGGAAGCACGAGATGTGAGCCACCACGCCTTCAATACCTTCGACGACGTTTCCGAGCAACTCGCGGAGCAGGGGCTTCTCGCGCGGTGAGCATCACGGGTTCAGTAGGCTACCATCGGTAAACGTCATGACATTCGAGAGCATTCTCTACGAATCGAGCGACTGCGATTCGCCCGGGCCGCCGGTACACGATACGAGCGAGGAGCCCGAATACTTTCGCGATCTCAACCTGGGCCAGATCGTGGACGCTATCACGGCGGAGAAGGCGGAGTACGACCTCAAGCCGCTCTTTCACGCGCCGCTTCGGTCCGCGCCAGCCGTGCAATACCGACATGACATTATGAAGGACCTCGAGCAAGAACCGCGCCTCGAGGTGGTACGAAGCTTCGCGCTTGGTATGCGCATCATGCGCCGGCAACTGCGGAACGCCGAACAGTTCCATGATACATACCAGAAGCAGCGCTGGCTGCTGCACGCGGCCGAGACCTACTGCGCTGCGGTTGACGCACTGAGCGAGCAGCTCGCCGCCTCGAGGCCGTCGGCGCGTGGCCTGCGCGACCTTCTCGCGTATCTCGACGCGTACACGGGATCCGCCGCGTTCCAGTCGCTGGCACTGGAGTCGCGTGCGTTGGCATCGCAGCTCGCCGACATTCGGTACTCCGTTCTCCTCACCGAGAGCAGCGTCCGTGTCGAAAAGTATGAGCGCGAGTCCGATTATAGTTTGGAGATAGCGGCGACATTTGAGAAGTTCCGGCAAGGAGCAGCAAAGGACTATCGCGTCGCGTTGCCTTCCCCATTGGAAATGAACCACATCGAAGCAAAGATCATCGAGTTCGTCGTCGAGCTCTTTCCGCAGGTGTTTGCCGAGCTGGCAAGGTTCTCGCTCGAGCATCACTCCTTCGCAGACCCGGCACTCGCGCGCTTCGATCGAGAGGTTCAGTTCTACGTCAGCTACATCGAGTTCATGCGTACCTTCGACGGCTCGGGCCTACGCTTCTCGTATCCGGCAATCTCGACGGATCCGACGTCGGTGCACGCCCGGGACGTCTTCGACCTTTCGCTCGCGCTGCGTCTCCTACCCGATCGTCAGCCTGTGGTCTGCAACGACTTCGCGTTGGAAGGCGTGGAACGCGTCGTGATCGTGTCGGGTCCGAACCAAGGCGGGAAGACGACATTCCTGCGAACCTTCGGTCAGCTGCACCACCTCGCCGCAATCGGATGTCCGGTTGCCGCCTCCGAGGCACGCCTGCTGCTCAGCGACGCCATCTTTACGCATTTCGAGCGTGAGGAGCGTGGTGAAGCCATGCGCGGAAAGCTCGAGGACGACCTCATTCGCATGCGCGATATTTTGGCGCGGGCGACGAGCCGCAGTATCGTCATCGTCAACGAGATATTCGGCTCGACGACGGCGGGGGACGCAGCTTTTCTCGCGAGGCAGATCATCGAGAAAATTCTCGAGCTCGATCTCCTGTGCGTGTACGTGACGTTTCTCGACGAGCTTGCGACGATCAGCGAGAAGATCATCGGCATGGCGAGCACGGTCGACCGCGAGAACCCCGCTGTGAGGACGTATAAGATCGTGCGGCGTGCTGCGGGCCCGGCGTACGCCGTCACGATAGCGGAGAAGTATCGTGTCACGTACGATGACGTCAAGAGGCGCCTATCGACGATGGTATTGCCGTGAAGGTGCACCTGATGTTTCGCGATCGTGATTTCGATTCTGCGAAAACTCCGCCATGGAACGCGCAGGCGCTCGTCGCGGATCTCGATCTGCGCGCAATCGTCGCAGCAATGGCACAGGGAGACTCGTTCTTAGCGAGCGTTGCAGAGAGCGCGCTGCTCGAAAGCCTGACCGATCTCGAAACGATTCTGTACCGCCAAGCGGTGCTGAAGGATTGCATTGAGCGTGAGGCAGTCGTACGAGAGCTATACGAGCTCGCGGTCGAGACGCTGAACGCCGAACGTAAGAGCTTCTGGTTCGGAACGCTTGCGAGGCACCCGGGCTCGGTTCTCTATCGCGCGGACGAGTTGCTGCATATGCTGCTCGGCAAGCTTCGGCAGCTGCGAACGATTGCGGACGCATCCTTGCCTTCGTTCGAGTCCGAGGGATTCACGACGCTCTTTGCGATGCTTCGCAAGGAGCTCAGCGGCGATTATCTCGCAGCCGTTGCGGAGCACCTGCAAACGCTGAAGTTCGAACGCGGCGTGCTCGCAAGCTGGCGCCTCGGCCAAGGGAACAAGGGCGTCGAGTGCGTGCTCCATCGCGACGCAAAACGGCAGGCGGGATGGTTGGCTCGTGCGTTCGGTGTCGTGCGCGGCGGCGCGCGATTCTACCAGCTCTCTCCACGCGATGAGAGCGGAGCGAGAGCGCTGAGGGAGCTGCGAGACATGGCGATCAACGCCGTTGCGAACGCGGGCGCACAATCGGCGGATCACATCTTGGCGTTCTTCGCGCTGTTGCGCGTCGAGTTGGCATTCTATCTCGGATGCGTCAACCTCCGCAAGCGTTTGCTGCAGTTGGGGATGCCGATCGCCTTTCCCGAGCCCTTGCACCAGATGGATCGCCGACACGACGCAGCCGGCCTGTACGATGCCTCCCTTGCGCTCAACGCAAAAGCGTCGGTGGTCGCAAATGACCTCCACGGCGGCTCGAGGGCAACGTTCATCATTACCGGCGCGAATCGTGGGGGAAAGTCGACGTTTCTCCGTGCCGTCGGTCTCGCGCAGGTGATGATGCAGTGCGGCATGTTTGTTTCCGCCGAGCACCTATGCGCGAACGCGTGCGGGGGTATCTTCACTCACTACAAACGCGAAGAAGACCCGACCATGAGGAGTGGAAAGCTGGACGAAGAGCTCAGCCGCATGGATGAGATCGTCGAGCACGTCGTGCCGAACGCGCTCATCCTCTTCAACGAGTCCTTTGCGGCGACGAACGAGCGCGAAGGCTCCGCAATTGCCGGTCAGATCGTCACCGCTCTCGCCGAGGCGCGCACGAAGATCTTTTTTGTCACGCATCTCTACGAGTTCGCCAGTGCGATGCGCAGCGCAAGCCCTGCGGTAGCGTTCCTCCGAGCAGAGCGTCTCCACGACGGCGAGCGAAGCTTCAAGATCGTCGAGGGAGCGCCGCTTGAGACGAGCTACGGTCGCGACCTGTACGGTAGCATATTCGGCGGGGAGACAAATGGATCTTAGGGAATACGCACGCGCGAAGTTCGAGCTCGCGGCGATCATGCGTTCGGCCTGGATAGGGCTGGACGCCGATCCAAACGTCGCGCGAGTCTCGCGCGACTTCTTCGCACGGCTCGCCGAGGACCGCTTTAATGTCGTCGTCGTCGGCCGCTTCAATCGCGGCAAGACGTCGCTGATGAACGCCATGCTCGCGACGACACGCCTTCCCGTGGGCGTTGTGCCTCTCACGTCCGTCATAACGACGGTTGCTTACGGCAGCACGGAGGTCGCCGTGATCGAATATCGGAACCGCCACTTCCCCGACCGCATCGATCTTGGAAAGGTCTCCGAGTACGTCACCGAGCGGGGCAACCCCGGCAACGTGCGGGGCGTAACGAACGCCCATATCGAGCTCCCTTCGGAGCTCTTGCTGCGCGGTTTCCACTTCATCGACACGCCCGGACTTGGCTCCTCGATTTTCGAGAACACGCTTACCACCGAGTCGTTTCTTCCCGAAGCCGATGCTATCGTGCTCGTGACGAGCTACGACAGTCCGCTGTCCGAGGAAGAGCTCCGCGTCCTGCACCATACGGCTCCGACCCTCAGACCAACGTTCATCGTTGTGAACAAGAGCGATATGGTCTCGCCCGAGCAGCGTGATGAGGCGTTGTTGCACATTCGCACGCAGGTGAGCAGCGTCTACGAGATGCGCATGCCGCCGTTATTTTCAGTATCGGCGCGCACCGCTCTCGCTGCACGCGTCGAGGGCGATGCTGGAAAGTGGCGGGAGAGCGGCGTTGCATCGTTCGAGCGAGAACTCACTCGTTTTCTCCTCGACGAGAAGCAGTCCGTGTTCTTGCTGCAAATGTGCAGCCGCGCCAATGTCGCGCTCGATGCGATGGAAGATGTCGTCGCCGAACGCGAGCGCCTCGCCGCTCTGAGCGCCCGCGTGCGCAAGGATGGTGATCAAGCCACGACGAGCGCAGCGATCGGGGGCGAGCCGACGGCTGCCGGGCCTCGGTTTCATTCGTGCCGGATCTGCCGGCAGATCGAGAATGCGATGTATACTTTCCTCTGCCGCTATCAGTACGACCTCATCGCCGCGGACGACGCCCGCGAACGCCTCGCCGATCATTGGGGACTCTGCGATTTGCACACGTGGCAGTACGAGTCAGTGGCGAGCCCACGTGGGGTATGCATCGGTTATGCGGGGTTGATCGAGCGTCATGCAACACGTCTACGCCGAATCATCCGCTCGGGTCGCGAGCGCGGTGGCGTTGCCGGCCCCGCACCACAGTGCGATCTCTGCGCGGCGTATTCCGAGAGCGAGAGGGAGATCACCAAGGGAATCGCGGATGGGCTGAACGCGCGCTCGGCCGAGCCGCCGCGCTATCCGGAGCTCTGCCTTCCGCACCTCGGTCTGCTTGCGGAGCTCGTCGAGCGCGACGACGTGCTGGCGGCGCTCTTAGCGACCGAGGCGAGCATGCTCGAGGACACCGCCGAAGACATGCACCGGTACGTGCTGAAGTTCGACGCGTTGCGCCGGCCGCTTCTCTCTGCGGACGAGGAAGGTGCGGCGCGACACGCTCTCGCGCTGCTCGCAGGGAAAGATAGCCTCAGCATGCCGGGAAGACGCCCACACGATCATCACGTAGGAACGCATGAATGTAGCGGAAGTCGCGGCGCAGCTTCGTGAAGACGAGCGAGCAGCTCGAAAAGTGCTGGAACGCGGATGTCGCGAGGACATGCTGTCGCTCCAACGCTTGACGGCGGGGCCGCTGCGCAAGGCTCGGCACGAGCTTCTAGAATGTACTCTTTCCATCGGCACCCTCGATCCGATTCTCCGAAGAAACCTCCTCGCCCAGGAGGCCGAGGCGGTCGCCTTGCGCTGCGCACGGAACGCTTTCGCGAACGCCGACGTTCGTTTTCGTGCGCGCTTCGGCATATACGCGAATGCTCTCGCCGACGCACAGGAGAGACGCCTTGAGCGTCGGCGACGGCGCATCACGCTGCCGCATCTCATGCTCGAGGACGAGCGGTCCGTCGTTCCGCAATGTGAGATCTCGCCTTCGACGGTCGACGAGTGGATTGAGGAGCTCGGAAGAAAACTTCGCGCGGCCCTGGAAGACGAAGCCCGTCGTGCTTGCCGGGCAGCCGCCGAACGCGGATCGAGAAGCCTGGCGCGGGCTCGTATCGCGCTTCGCCTCGAGGCCTATGAAGGCCCGGCCCGCTTTAGGTAGCTTGATCATCGGCGCTCGCTACGGTACGATGGAACGACAGGTGATGGAACCCACCTGGGGGCCGATCTCTCCTTTCGGAAGGGTAGCCCCGAACCGCTTCGTGCTGATGGTCCTGACAGAGAGTCAATGGATATGGATCATCAGGGCACGGTAACACGCTACTTCCCAGCGCTCACGCCTGCCGAGCGCTCGCGCCTGCACGCGATCGACGCCTCGCCGTTCCCCTCGGCGGACGGCGCAGCGATTCTCCTCGGACACGACCTCTGGATCGAGCCGCTCCTACAATTTCGCGCTGCGTTATCGAAGAACGGCGATGCGCCGCCGTCGCTATGGCGCTTCGCCTGGGAACCAAGCGCGCAATGGGACGCACGCCATTGGCTTGCGCTGCCCGTCGATGCGCGCATACTGCGCGCCCGCGCGGGCTCCCCGGCACACCACATCGAGCGCCGGCTCACGGCCACCACGCTCCAAATGCCCACAGTGACGTTCTCTACGGCAATGCGCACGCTGTGCGAGGCGGGAGCGCAGCGTGATGGCGATGCATACATTCTCGAACCGGTGGCGCCGGAAGCACTCTTGCGCGTCGATCTGCATCTGGTCGAGTTGATCGTGCATTGGCTGCGAATGCTCGCGCACGGCGATCGCGTCTTCCGCGCGAGCATCGGCAACGGCTTCGACGTTTGCGGGTATCGCGACGCCTGCTCGGCGTGCCGCTCCTACTGGGGTGAGCGACCACGCACCGCAGCGTACGTACCGCCCTTTCATCCAGGCTGCCGTTGCTTTGCGCAGCCTCGGTTCGTCGCATGACCGACGAGCATTTCGACGAGAAGCTCGTGCTGGCACTCGATCATCCCGTCCCCGACTTCGCCGCCTCCGCGGCGCGCATTCTCGGTGCTCGCCGTCCGCCGGAGGCGCTCGACCCGTTGCTGCGCCTCTCGAGGTCCGACGATCCCGAGCGGGCGGAAGCCGCGCTGGAGGCACTCGCTTCGTACGACGATCCTCGCGTTGACGCTCGACTAGAAGAGGCGCGCGTAGAAGGCACCGTGCGGGAGCGTGCGATCGCGCGCGTTCTCCTGCGACGACGAGAAGCGAGAGCTCACCATTGATCCAGGAACCCCACGCGCTCGTTGAACTTGCGCGTTTCGCTTCGGACTTGCACGACGCGGTCGTTTCTCGCGAAGCGCTCGCGCTGCGGGAACAATTGGAGCGCCGCGAGTTGAACGTCCTCGTCGTCGGACAGTTCAAGCGCGGTAAGAGCACGATCGTCAACGCGCTGCTCGACGAAGACCTGATGCCGACGGGCGCGTTGCCGCTGACCGGCATTGCGACGGCCATCCGGTTCGGCGAGATCCCTGTCATCACGGTCGAGTTCGCTGACGGCGTCGAACGCAGCGTGACTCCGGAGCAGCTTGCGACGTACGTGAGCGAGCGAACGAATCCGAAGAACGCGATGGGTGTTGCGCGGGTCGACATCGTCCGGCCGGCCCAGGCTCTCCGCGATATCGCACTCTTTGACACACCGGGCGTGGGCTCGATCTTCGAGCACAACACGGCCGCGGCTCGGTCGATGCTGCCGCGTGCCGACGCAGCGATCCTTGTCGTCGGCCCGGAACCCCCGATCGGTGCGGAGGAGCTCGCCTACGCTCGCGAGGTAGCGGCGTCGTCGGTGCAACTCTTCGTGCTCTTTAACAAAGCGGATATCGCGGGCACCGCGCTGCAAGAGCTGCTCGATTTTACGACAGCAGCGCTGCGTGACGTCGCCGGCGATCGCTTTACGCTCTTTCCCATGAGCGCTCTACGCGCACGAGAGGAGCAACGCGTCGGCGGCAGCGACCCCGACTTCGCAGGCTTTGTGGCTGCGCTCCGCGCCTTCGTCGAACGCAGCGGCACGGAGGCATTGGAGACCTCGGCGCGCCGGCGCTTAGGCGCACTGCTCGATCGCACGGCAACGCTGCTCGAGATCCGCGAGCGTGCGATCGCGCTACCGCGGGAGGAGCGCGCTCAGAGGCGCGCGACCGTCGAGAAGACGCTCCAAGCGCTCGACGACCGCGTACGTCTGTTCACGCTTGCCGTTGACGACGATGTCCGCCGCGTCCGATTGCGTCTCGACGATCGGCTCGATCGCCGTTACGATCGCGAGCAGAGCGAGTTTCGGTCCTTGGCGAATGAGATCGCCGCGGAAGGCTCGCGCGACCGACGACATGAGATGCTCGAGCGCGTGGTTGCCGAACGCGCACAGGATTGGCGGCGTGATGCCGTCGCCTTCGCGGAATCGGAGCTGGCTGAATACGCGACCAAGTACGTACGCCTTCTCGGCGAGCTCGAAGAGGCCGTTATCCAGGCAGGCTGCGAAGCACTCCGCATCGATGTCGAAGCACTCAAGCCGCACGAGATCGCCTTCGCACCGGCGGAGCTCACCGTGGCGGTTTCCATCGACCCGAGTACGGGATTGGAAGTCGTCCGCGATCTCCTGACGGACCTGCTGCCGAGCTCGGTGCGCAAGCACGTTCTTCAGGCGCGTCTCGAGCACGTGTTGAGCACCGAACTCGACGCGCTTCGCGGGAAGCTACGGTACGGCATCGCACACGATCTCGAGCCGTGGCGACGCTCCGTGCAAGAGACGATTTCCTCGACGCTTGACTCGACGCGCTCGGTCGTGCTCGGTGCCTTCCCACAGACGTCAACTAGTGTAGAGGAGCAACGAGAACGCGACTTCGCGCGGCGCTCACGCGAACGCTTCGCGGCGTTGCGCGCATCGCTCCAGGGCGTTCCCGCATGAGCACAGGAGTGACGCCGCGCGAGGCGGCATGTTCGGCGTGCCGCGAGATCACCGAGCGCAGCAATCTCTACGAACGCTGGCTCATGGCGGAAAACCACGCCGACGGCGCGACGCTCGAGGTCGTCGCCGCGGCGCGCGGGTTCTGCAGCCAGCACGCGCGCCGGCTTCTGGAGCGCGATCCCGACGTCGCCGCGCCGATCGCACACTTCGTGCTGCGAACGATCGCGGCACACATCGAGTTGCAACAACGCGATCGGCATGGCTATCGTGACGCGCTCGACGCGCAGCGGCGCTGTCCGTGGTGCCTCGCGGAGGGCGAGGCGCTTTCGTATGCGCTGACAGACCCTAAGCGTTCTCGATCGCTCTGCCCGCCACATCAGCGCGCAGCGCGCCTGGCCGCACGGGCGGAAGCAGCGGGAGAGCCGCCTCTTACCACGTTGGAGCCGCTCACGCCGACCTCCGACGACGCGCCGGGGCACGGCCAGACGTGGTGGTCGCCGCAGATCGACGAACTCACCGCTTCATTGCTCGCGTCGTGCCCCGCATGCGCCGCAGCACGCGAGGCGAGTCGTCTCCGAGAAGCGTTTCTGCGACGAGGACCCGTGCAGGGCGAACATTGGGAACCACCCACTCTCTGCGCAGCCCACGACGCAGCACTCGGTGCTCCTCGCACCGCTGACTACGAACGCCACGCCGACGGAGTCTTGCGCCCGTGCGATTGGTGTCTCCCGATCCGTCGCGCCGCACAATCATCGACGCAATTATTTTCGATCGCCTACCGCGAGCCCGCATTTCGTCTCGCGTACGCGCACACTCACGGGCTCTGCGTTCCGCATGCGGCGGCGACACTGCACCTCCTTACGGCCTCGCGGCAGGAGTTCGTCGTCGCGATGAGCGTACGCATAGAAACGATGGTGTGGGAACTTGAGGAGCGCGCCTCGCGTCGCTCGTGGCAGTTGCGCGATCAAATGATGTTGCGCCATGCTGCCGATCTCTCACACCGCGCATGGTGGCTGATCGCAGGCGGTACGTTCCGCTATGGGCCGGAGGAGCGCTCGTGACGAGCCTTCCGGCCGGACATCGTGTCCGCGTTGCAGCGCTCGTGCGCAACGAGGCGGGCGAGATCCTCTGCGTTCGTCACTTCAACCGCGGCTTGCCCTTTTGGACGCTGCCCGGCGGGGCACCGAAGGAAGGCGAGAGCTTGGACGCCGCGATCGTTCGCGAAGTGGCCGAGGAGACCGGTTGCAGCATCTCGCTCAAGGGCGTCGTCGGAGTAGGCTCCCTACGAACGGATCGCTGGACTCCCGCCAAGATCGAGATCTTCTTCACAGCAGAGACGACGTCAC
>JASHOG010000126.1 GCA_030041225.1 Vulcanimicrobiota bacterium
CGCGCAACCGGCGCAGCTCGCGGATCTCTGGCGTCCCGAGGCTGCCGTAGCGCTTTTTCCACGTCGACATCGTGTCCTCGTGCACGCCAAGGCGGCGGCAGAGTTCAACGGCCGGAATGCCCGCCTCAAGCTGGCGCAGCGCAGCGGCGATCTGCTCTGGCGTATGGTGCTTGCGTCCCATGCGGTCCTCCCGTAGCGGCCCGACTCGCGGGCCGAAATTGTGAGTCCGCTGGTTTGAAAAACCGCCCACCCGTCACCAATCACAACCGGAAGGTGCGGTTAAGCCATGCGTAAGGCACCAGGTTCGGCGCAAATCGCAAATATGGAAAGATGGGCTGGTGTACGTGAACGAGGTCATCGATTGCGGCGATCGGTCTGTCGCCGGCTACTGCATCAGCAAACGCTGCCGAGCGCAGGAGGCAGCCTGGGCGCTCGAAGACGCATGCATCAAGTGCTTCGGTGTTCTTCCTCGCGGCGACGGCGGTGTCATGGTTCGCAGCGACAATGGCTTGGTCTGCGCTTCACGGCTCTACCGGCGTCTCCTCGCGTCGTATGGTCTCAAACAGGTGTTTATCCACCCGCACACGCCCGAGCAGAACGGCGTCGTCGAAACCTATCATAAGACGTTCAAGCGCGAATGCGTCTGGCAGCACCGGTTCGCGACGCTCGATGAGGTCATCCGCGTCGTCGGCCCGTGGATCGAACGCTACAACACGCGACGTCCGCACCCAAGTCTCGGCTATCTCTCGCCGGCTGCCTGGCGGGAGCGCGAAGAGGCGCGAATAACATCACTCACTGTCTAGTTTTGGCGGGGTCACTCCAGGATCAGACATTACCAAGGGAGTCTTTGATGCGCTGAGCCTGAAACCCGTGCCGCATAGCCATTTCAATATAGGCGCCGGAGGTGAACCTAACAACGAGGAAGAAGCGCACGCGTATACCTTAACCGAGAAGATTCTAATGGAGGCGGCACGCAGCGCTGCCAAAACGGATGCCATTATGGCGCCGGTCCTGCCAGCCTGGGGTTTTAATGCGGAGCAGTGGTCGGTTCCCGAGATACAAAAGGCGTACTGTAGTGACGCGACCAATCCCGGTTGTTAATCATCCCAAGCGCGATCGCGGAATGTGTGGTTAACGTGAGAAACGTATTGCCGACTCGGTGGCTATGGATTTGCGCGATTTGTGCGCTGATATCTGCGACCTCGCGTACTGCATCGGTGGCGAGCCCAAGCATTTCGCTTGCTGGAGTATCTGCGAACGCGCTTTCGCTAGCATATACAGCTCTTACTGTACGCCGCGTGCCAACACAAGGGCGTTATCTGCTGGAGCGATACGTAGTTGAACTTTTTCCGGGGAAGCGGGCCTCGCTCGTCGCCTTCTTACCCGAGGACACGCGCTCATATTTTTTCTTTACGGTCACTGGACAGCACGCTACGCCGGCGCAGACGGATAGGATTCCAGATTCCTCGCTTGCTCATCCGGTCGTTGTACCTGGCGTGATCGCGGGGGAAGTGATAAAGGTTCTTGCGTACGCCAAATCCAGCAATATCCCGCGGTTCCATCGGACCATGTTGGAATCGGGAAAGTACCATGTGGATATCGGACTATATGGGGGTGCGTCGTACATTTCGCTTGTCCCGGACGCGCCGCCGGCATGGGCAAGAACCTGCATAGCCGGAAACTGTGAAGCCGCCCTAATCTACTCGGTCTCCTTACATGACGGGCTATACGTAATACGGGCCCACGGAATCGAGTAGGCAAGACCGGCAGGCGAATACCGGCGCACAGCGTACGGCATCTCGACAGTTCGTAGGGCAGCTGTGGCGCGCTCAAGTGTCGTCGATCGTCTATCGCGTAGTTCACTAGTGGGAGTGACCCCCGCCAGAGCTAGACACCAATCACAACCGGAAGGTACGGTTAAGCCATGCGTAAGGCGCCAGGTTCGGCGCAAATATGGAAAGCGCTGCAAGTACAAGTGTTAATAGCATTAGGCACATGACCAGGCCGAGGAGTACATTCCACAAAAGTCGCATCTCGGGACTGCTACTTTTTATTAGACGCACGAACACCATGTACGGTACTAGTAGAACGTAAACAGGCGCATATACCCATGTAGCAACACCAAGCCCGCCTATAATGATCAGCGCGAATAGTATGCTCCACGCAATTGCAAATGCTTTCATTCTCTCATTCCTACGGCACGGGTACGTTGGCAGGCAGATAAATGGCGCTAGAAGCCACCGCCTGCGAAGTAATAAGGCGACCTTGGCTGTTCGGAGCTGACCCGGTTTCGTGGATACTTTCCGCTTGGCGGAGAAAGGTCCACCCATGGCACGCAAACGTCCCTCCTACCCACTGGAGTTCCGGCGCAACATCGTCGAGCTCGTGCGCTCGGGCCGCAGCGCCAGTCGAAGGAAGGGCCTTACGACGACGCGCGATCCGGATGCTCGTCCAGCGCCCGATTTGGTCGATCGGGACTTCACGGCGGGTGCTCCCGACAGACCGTGGGTTGCCGACATTACCTACGTGCCGACGTGGGCCGGATTTCTCTTCGTGGCGATTGTCCTGGACGTGTTCAACCGACGCGTCGTCGGCTGGGCGATGGCGGCACATCTGCGCACGGAACTCGTTCTCGACGCGCTCGACATGGCGATTCGTCAACGCAAACCGCGGGCGGTGATTCACCACTCGGACCAAGGCAGTCAATACACGTCGATTGCCTTCGGGAGGCGCTGCGAAGAAGCCGGCATCAGGCCTTCGATGGGCTCGGTTGGCGACTGCTACGACAACGCAATGTGCGAGAGCTTCAACGCGACGCTCGAGTGCGAGCTGCTCGTCAATCACCGGTTCCAAAATCGCCGCGAGGCCGCTCTCGCCGTGTTCGACCTCATCGAAGGCTGGTATAATCCGCACCGGCGGCACACGTCGATCGGAAATATATCGCCCGCAGAATACGAACGGCGGAGTCAAGCCGCCTGATGTCCAATCAACAACCCTCCGCGAAAGCGGGTCAGCTCCAGCGGGGGTCGCTCCGCTATTGTGGCTGACTTCTGCATTCTTCAGCGAGCTTATGCATAAGGTTCAAGGCAGTATTGAGGTCGTGTCGCGATGCAAACGGAATCTTAAAAACGAATTCTGAAAATGCGAGCCTTGGCGCAACAGACAATGGCGGGGGACGCGTAGCGTCATTGACCAACGTCACTACGAGCCTTTTTGTGTTCACGATCCTGAAATCAATGTTCGTATACCAAAAATTGTTGAGAGCTTCGCCCGTGAATACCGAGCCAGGTAAGGGGTAACCGGTCAGGAGGTAGACGATCCCCGGCCGCCCGTTAGGAGGCGTATGGATTAGGGGAGCGGCTCGCAAAACGCAGGGTGGGTCCGCGCTGTACGAGGCTGCCCATGTGATCAACTCCCCGCCTGGAAGAACCGAGGTCACCCTTGTCGGCAACAGCGAAATCAACCGCTCAAGGGCAACCACGGAACTTGCTTCAGTGCGTTGTGCGGCTCCCATCGCTATTACCCCGGCTAGCAGCAGGGCCGCGAACAAAAGAATGAGGTGCCTCTTAGCAATGCCGGTAATCATAGAACCCGCAGTCATATCAAAGCACCTGTCCTTCACAGCGTTATCTCAACGACACCCTGGCGCCTGCCTCCCATTTCCGCTGCAGTCCGGTTGTAAGCCGATGGGAATCAGGAATATCTCATCAAGAAGGAGCGTGTTGGTCGCCTGTTGCGGCGTCCAAAACATCACCTCACCGCGCGGCTATTGCGGCACTCGTAGGCAGTAGGTCTGCCTTTGCGTAAGGCGTGTCCCAGCCTTGAGAGCCAATACGATCCTATGCGTTCCCGGGCTCAGCTCGTCCGTCTTGATGATAAGCGTGTCTCCGCCGCCCGGGAGCGAGAAGTATAGTACGGGCGAGTCGTCGAGTTCATAGGAGAAATACGTGCCGCGATCGGGTTTCGTAGCATCCTTCGCCCAGCGCAGCTGATACAAGGCTACCCAAATCTGCGTGATTATTTGGCGATGCGTGACAGTATTCTCGGAACGAAACGTTGGCACGCTAATGCCCACGGCCATCGGCTCTAGCATCGATGGGCACGATGCCTGGGCGCTAGCAGAGGCCGCCAGCGGGTCCCAAAGAGCGCACCCGGCCGAGAGCACGCCGCTGAGCACAACCACGTATGTCGATAGCCACCTATTACACATTGCACCTCATCCTCGTGACTGGCGGGCTGCAATCAAGCCCTGCTCTTTGGCCAGAATGGGCTTACAGTTGCGCCGTCGCGGGCTTCTGTAAAGGTCCCCCGGCCGGGCCCCATGGCGATATATTGTCGAAGCTATAAGGGTCTTCTATCCCGTTATCCATCGATACCTGGATTATCCCCCAGGGGAACCCGCCGACGCCGTTCGAGGAACCACTAGTACCGGCCGGAGCCTCCACGCACAACAGCGAGTTGTGCGCCGAGTATACGACTGCTTAACTTAGCAACGCGAATCGCGATTTTGCAAATACAATGACGGGTACCCCGTAAACGCCACGAGGGATATGTGGAATCCGAGGCCAGGCCTCGAAAGTGGTGGGCACCCCGAAAGCTGGACCAGCGGGATCACAATTTCACGCCGCTTAAAGCGGCCTGAACGGAGGTCCCCATGGCTCGCAAACGTCACTCCCCCGAGTCGATCACCGCGGCGTTACGCAGGGCCGAATCGGGCGTTCCGATCTCCAAGTTCACGCGTGAAGCCGGTGTATGAAAACACCGTGCATCTCTGGAAGAAGCGGCACGGCCAGCTCCGCACACATACGACACTTACGTCACATAAATCGACTGCTTACGTGATAGAGCAGCCCAACTCTGCAGCTCTGCCCAGAAAGGGACTCGAACCCCCACGGTGTTGCCACCACTGGTACCTGAAACCAGCGCGTCTACCAATTCCGCCATCTGGGCGTAGAGCGGGACCGCCTCGCATTCGGCCCGCCGGGCATTGGCCCTGCCGAGAGGCTACCCTTAGGAGGTCGGCTCGGCAGCCCGTGAAACCCCGCCTATGGTGCTCGGTTTCAAGCGTTCACGCATGCACGCAACGACAAAAGGCGTCGTTCTTCCCCTCTCCCGCACCGCTTTCGCGCGCGAGCTCGATCCCTATTCTCGCGCGGTAACGACCGCCGCCGAGCGTGTGAGTCCCGCCGTCGTCGCGATCGAAGT
>JASHOG010000127.1 GCA_030041225.1 Vulcanimicrobiota bacterium
GCGACGATCGGATAGGCCTGCTCACCGCTCGCGGGGCCACCGCCCTCCCACGGCGGCAGCGTCGAGGCCTTACGCCCAGCGTGCGCAAGCTGCACGCCGATCTTGCTGCGCGTCCACTCTCGAAGGAAACGCACGACACGTTCCATGCCGTTCTCGTTGTCGTCGCTGTAGAGGCCGAGGTCGCGATAGGTGATGCGAGCCTGCGGGCTGACGTGCGTCGCCTCGAAGAAGACGAGAGCCGGGCCGGAGAGCGCAAGGTGGCCGAGATGGACGAGGTGCCACTGGTTCGCGCTGCCGTTCTCGCTCGAATATTGACACATCGGCGAGACCACGATGCGGTTCTCGAGCGTACGTCCACGCAGCCCTATAGGCGAGAAGAGGACGCTCACGCGTAGAGATCGCGCCGCGTCGTAGGAAGATCGACGCTGCCGTCGTCGCGCGTACGTGCGAGCAGACTCTGGTAGATAGCGATGCGTCCGCTGCGAAAGCCTTGCGCGCTGCCGGCCATGTAGAGGCGCCAGATGCGGTAGCTCTGCTCGCCTGCGGCGGCGATTGCGGCCTCGCGGTTGCGTTCGAGATTGGCGACCCACGCGCGCAATGTCTTCGCGTAGTGTTCGCGCAGACTCTCGACGTCGCGCACCTCGAAGCCCGCGCCCTGAGCGTATGCGAGTGCCTCGGCGATGCGCACGAGCTCCCCGTCGGGAAAGACGAAGCGCTCCATGAAGCTTGGCGTACGCCGGTGCGCCGCTGCTCCTTCGGCGGCGATGCCGTGGTTCAAGAATAGGCCGCCGGGACGCAGCGCGCGATACGCGGCGCGGAAGTACTCAGGGAGCTTCGCGCGTCCGACGTGCTCGAACATACCGATCGAGGCGATCTTGTCGAAGCGCTCCTCGCCGAGATCCCGATAGTCGCGCAGCTCGATCGTGACACGATCCTCGAGACCCGCCTGCGCGACGCGCCGCCGTCCCTCATCGTACTGCGATCGGCTGAGCGTGATGCCGAGCGCCCGCGCGCCGAAACGCTGCGCTGCGCGGATCACGAGGGCTCCCCAACCGCAGCCGATGTCGAGCAGCCGCTCGTGCGCGCCGAGCCTGAGCTTGAGCAGGGTGTGGTCGATCTTCGCAAGCTGGGCCTCAGCGACCGTTGTGATTCCTTCATCATAATACGCGCATGAATAGACCAGGCGCTCGTCGAGAAAGGATGCGTAGAACGCCAGAGGTTGATCGTAGTGGAAACCGATCGCCGCGAGATCGCGGGCTCGCGAGTGCATCCCGCCGTGCAGGCGCGCCTCTCGCAGAACGGGTAGCCGCGTGCGCGGAAGGCGACGCAGGAGTTCCCACAGCCGAGCCTTGCGGAGCGTGGGGAGATTGCTCGCGCCGAGCAGGAGCGCGTCGACCGCCGACTCGAGGTCGCCTTCGCAGTCGATAATGCCCGCCGCAAACGCGCGTCCCGCGGAGAGCTCGAAGGGCGGCTGCAAGGCGACGCGCAGTGCGCCCGGGTCGTTCAGGAGGAGGGTGAATCGCTCTGAGGTTCCGCGCAGCCTCGTACCGTTCCAGAAGCGCACGCCGACCGTGCGTCCGTAAGCGTTTCCGAAGAGGATGCTGAGGGCTTCCTGGGTGACTTGTGCGTCGCGCTCCATGCTGCTCTTCTCCCATGAGCCCTCGAAGGCGCCCCTCCCTGCGCGGCCGAAATCTGGCCGCGCATGATACGGCGTCTCGTCCCGCCGCTCGTGGCGGTTATTCTGGTCGCGGCATGCTCGGGCCACCATCGTGGTCGCGGCGGCTACGGTACGGGGGCATCGCCCGCGCCGATCCCCACTGCCGTCGCAAGCCGGACGACCGTGCATCCGACGCTGACCATCTCCGGCATTATTGCGCCGTATCAGAACGTCATGATCACGAGCGACCTCACGGAACCCGCAGATGATGTCTATGTCAACGAAGGCGATCGCGTGCACGCGGGTGAGGTGATCGCCGTTCTCGACACCGCCGATTTGCGCGCCGAGCTCGCCTCCGACGTCGCGAATACGTCGCACACCTATTACGGCGGCGTCCTCTCGATTCAGCAAGGCGTCTATACCGTGCGCCAAGATCGGGTAACGCTGCACACCGATCAGATCAACCTCGAGCGCGACGAGGCGCTTTTCCGGGAAGGCTACATCTCGCGCCAGACCGTCGACGGGCAGATCAATACGGTGAACACCGATCGTCAAGCGCTGGCATCCGCGATCTCGAACATGAGGGCGAACGGGAACATCAACGGCAGCTGGACGCCGCAGCTCTCTTCCTCTGCCGTCAACGACGTCTCGCAGGCGGGAAGCATCAACGGCACCGGCCTGCAAGCATCGGCGATCGCGCAGGCGGAGGCACAGGCGCAGCAGATCCGCGTCTCGATCGCAAAGGCAACGATTTACTCTCCGGTCGAGGGGACCGTCGTCAACAGAAACATCAACCCGGGGCAATATCCGGGCGCGGCGACGATCTTCGTCATTCAGGAGGATGATAAGGTCTTCGCGGAGCTCAACGCATCGAGCGCCGACGTCTTTCAGATCACCAAAGGCTCGCCGGTGACCATGACGATTCCTGGAAGTCCCGGCGTTCGTTACACGGGCACGGTTATCGGCGTTCTCGGCCAGGTCTCACCCGGTTCGACGAACTTTACGGTGAAGGTGCTGATCCCGCGCGCGAACGGGAGGCTCGTTGCGGGGCTCCCAGTGACCGGAACGATCGCGCTCGCTCCGACGACCGGCATCGGCGTGCCGACGACCTCCTTCCTCGACGACTCGCACTCGACACTGCTCTATGTGGGCAAGAACGATACGGCCGAGCTCGCGAAGGTGACGGAGGTCGCGAGCGACGGCACCACGTCGATCGTCACGGGGGTTCCGGCAGGAACGAAGGTGATTAGCAACGGGCAACTCGGGTACACCGCCGGGCAATCACTGAGCCAAGTTGCCTTGCCTTCGAACGGGTCCGGCCAACATCACGGCCGCTTCTAGGGCCTAGCCCTTCCACATGCGGATAACGCGGCTCTTCGTCAACCGGCCAACGCTGGTCTTCGTCGCGCTCGTGCTCGTCGCGATCGTCGGCGGAATCTGCTACGCGACGCTCGTCAACCAGAACTTTCCGAACATTGACTTTCCCACGGTCTCGGTGCGCGCGAGTTACCCGGGCGGCTCGCCGACCGAGATTCGTGACGCGATCGTGCGTCCGCTCGAAGATGCGATCGCCGGAGCGCCCAGCCTCGACCACATGACGACGACGATCGAGAACGGGCAGGCTTCGATCAGTGCAACCTTCACGCTCACGTCGAACTTGACGACCGATCTCGTCGAAGTGCAGCAGCGCGTCGAATCGGCGGAGGGAAATCTTCCGAGCGACCTGACGCCGCCTACCGTCCAGAGCTTCGACTCGAGCGAGGCGCCTGTTGCGACGCTCGTCGTCAGCTCGCAAACATTGACCGCGGCCGCGCTCTCCGCCCTCGTCAACAACAACATCGTTCCTGCGCTCGAGCAAGTACCGGGCGTCGCCAACGTCAATGCGAACGGTGCGCTCACGCCTGCGATCGAGGTCTATGTCGAGCCGAGCAAGCTCAGCGCGTACGGGCTCACGTTGCCCGACGTGACCTCCGCGATAGGGGACAACAACGTACGCGCACCGGGCGGCCTCGCGTACGAGCCCGATCGTGAGACCTCCATCGACATTCGCGGCGACACCGAGACCGCAAGTCAAGTCGGAAATCTTTGGATTGCGGCAACGTCCGGGGGAACCGGTGCGACGTCACCTTTTTCTCCGACCGGTACCACGCCGCTCAACTCCGGCGCTGCGCTGCCGCCGAGCCCCTCGCCGTCGCTCGTCTCGTCCTCTTCATCAGAATCAAACTACAACCAGTGGAGCGTCGCACCCCAGTATCTGCGCGTCGCCGACGTGGCGAACGTCGTGGATTCTGCGGAGTTACAACGCGTCTTCTCGTACGTCAATAGCCAACAGACGATCTCTCTCACCGTGCAGAAGACGACCGGCGCGAGCGAATTGACCGCGGCGAACGCCGTCATCGCAGCACTCCCCAGCCTGGGGTTGGAGTATCCACAGGTGAACTTCGGGGTGCTCAACGTGCAGGCGACGTACACGAGGCAGCAGATCGATGCCGTCTGGCACACGCTCGCCGAGGGCATCCTCTTCACCGGGATCGTGATGCTGTTCTTTTTGCGCTCGTGGCGCAATGCGATCGTCGTCTTGATCGCGATCCCCACGTCGTTGCTCGTCACGTTCACCGTGATGAAGATCGTAAACTTCACGATTGACACCGTGTCCCTGCTCGCGATGACGCTGCTCATCGGCATCCTCGTCGACGACTCGATCGTGATCCTCGAAAACATCAAGCGGCATGTCGAGGGAGGAGAAGGGCCGCGCACCGCCGCGATCCTCGGGCGGACGGAGATCGGGCCGGCGGCGATCGTGATCACGCTCGTCGACGTCGTCGTCTTTCTACCGATTGCGTTTCTCCCGGGAATCACCGGTCGGTTTCTTGCCGAGTTCGCGCTCGTCGTCGTGACGGCAACGCTGACCTCGCTCGCGGTTTCCTTCACGATCACGCCGGCGCTCGCCGGCAACTGGTCGATGCTCTCGAAGTGGCGGCCCTGGAAGATCATCGAGCGCTTCGGGAACGGTTTCGAGCGAACGCGGGAATACTATGCGACGCACATCTTACCGTGGGCGCTCGAGCATCCGCTGATCGTCTTCGGCGTTAGCGGCGTGATGGTGGTCGGCGCGGCGCTCCTGGTGCCGCTCCACGCGATCGGCATGGAGTTCATGCCGGCCGTCGATCGCGGGCAGATCTACGTCGGCGTTACCTATCCGACCGGAACGCCGCTTTCGAAAGTGAATACTGCGATTGCTGCTCTCTCACGCCTCTACGCGACCGAGTCCTCGGAGATTCAATCAGTGCAGTCGACGGCGGGCGCCGAGCAACAATCTTTCGGCGGGTCGCTCAACATCGGCTCCGACGGCCAGCTCACGGTAAATCTCCAACTCAACCATCAGCACTCGACCGACTGGTGGGCGCAACGACTCGGCGCGCAGGCGCGCAAGATCGCAGCCGGCGCACAGGTAGTCGCGATTCCCGCGACGGGAACCGCCGGCGGCAACTCGCAACCGATCGACTATCTCGTCGAGTCGCTCGACGACGAGCCGGAGAAGTACTCACCGATGATTCTCCAGGCTCTCAAGAACACACCCGGCACCGAAGACGTCACAACCTCAGGGGGAAGCCTCGCGCCGCAGGTCGACGTCGTCTTCAATCGCGAGCGAGCTCGCGCCCTGAACGTGGACATCGGAACAGCGGCGAACGCGATCCGCGCAAGCTTCGGCGGCTCGCTCGCAACGCAATTCGACACCGTCAACGGCATCAAATACGTGCAGGTGACGTACCCTTTGAGCGCGATGACGAACGTGCAATCGATCCTGAACGTGCAAGTGCGCTCTCTCAGCGGCGGCGTTGTGAACGTCGGTGACTTCTCCTCGCTCGTGGAGGATCCGGTCGAGCCTCTGATGACGCGCACGAATCGGCAGACCGTCGTGCACGTGACTTCCAACATCGCTCCCGGCTCCTCGCTTTCGGCGGTGCAGAACGCCTTCATGCGTCATCTCGTCGCGCTGCACTTGCCTTCCGGCGTGACCGTCACTCCGACGGCCGGGGGTCAGCAGCAGAACTTCGGTCAGCTCGTAGGCAGCATCGTCGCATCGCTCCTGCTTTCGTCGATCCTCGTCTACATGTTGATGGTTGCGCTCTACGACAGCTATCGTCTGCCGTTCATCATCATGTTTGCCGTCCCGGTTGCCGCGGTTGGAGCGCTCGGCTCGCTCTTCGTCACGCAGTTGACGCTCAATCTCTACTCGATGGTCGGCACGGTGCTGCTGGTCGGACTCGTCTCGAAGAACGGGATTCTGCTCGTCGATTTTGCGAACCACCGCGTCCGCGCGGGCGCGGACCGAGCGGTCGCGATTCGCGAGAGCGCGCGCGAGCGCTTTCGCCCGATCGTGATGACGACGATGTCGATGGTCGCCGGGATGCTTCCGCTCGCGCTCGCGCTCGAAGCGGGCGGCGCACAGCGCCAGGCGCTTGGCGTCGTCGTCATCGGCGGCCTCTTAAGCTCGTTACTGCTGACGCTCGTCGTCGTGCCGTGCGCGTTCGTGCGTTTCGCGCCCACCTATAGCGATCTCGTGCGCAAGGCGACGCCGCGCACGCGAGCAAAGCCGCGCCCGGCCGTGCAGATACCGGTATGAGGTTCACGCGATGGGTCTGACACGGCTCTTCGTCCGGCGCCCGACGCTCGTCTTCGTCTTTTGTGCGCTCGTGCTGCTCGCAGGAGCCATCTCGGGCTTCGTGCTCGTGAAACAAGAGTTCCCGAACTACGACGTTCCGACGATCGACATCTCGCTGACGTATCCCGGCGCCCCGACAACCGAGATTCGCGACGCGATCGTTCGACCGATCGAAGACCAAATCGCGGGAGCACCTGATTTACAGTCGATAGAGTCGGCGATTCAACCCGGCCAGGCCGTCATCGTCGCGCGTTTCTCGCTGACATCGGATCAGAATACCGATCTCGTGCAGATACAAGGGCGTGTCGAGAACGCGGAGCACGAACTGCCCAGCGATCTGCAGACGCCGAGCGTCTCGATCTACGATCCCAGCCAAGCGGTCGTGGTGTCACTCGTCGCGAGCTCACAGAGCCTCGCCGCGGGCGATCTCGCCGCGCTCGTCACGAACAAGATCGTGCCTGCGCTCGAGCAGGTGTCCGGCATCTCCTTTGTCGTCGCGAACGGCGCGGTGACGCCTTCGATTCAGGTCGAGGTGAACCCCTTGAAGATGTGGTCGTCGGGGTACACAATTACCGACGTCGTCTCCGCGGTGCAGAATGACAACGTGCGTGCGCCGGGCGGCATCGCCTATGCACCGAACCGCGAGACGACGATCGATATTCGCGGCGACGTCCAGACGCCGGAGACCGTCTCCGATCTCTTGCTCGGCGCCGGGATGGGCGCCTCGAACGGGTCGTCGACGAGCGCCTACGGAACGACGGAGCGCCTCATGACGATCGGCGACGTCGCGACGGTGCGCGACGCGTACGAGCCGCAGCGCGTCTACGCGTACACGCGCGGCATTCCTTCCATCACGCTCGACGTGCAGAAGGCGACGAACACGAGCGAGGTGACGGCATCCCAGGCGGTGCTCCGCGTGCTGCCCCAGCTCGAGCGCGAGTATCCGAATGTACGCTTGACGGTTCTGAACGTACAGGCAACGTACACCGAGCAGCAACTTTCAGGCGTCGTGCGCACGCTGCTCGAGGCGATTGTGTTCACCGGAATCGTGATGCTGTTTTTCCTACGCTCGTGGCGCAACGCCGTCGTCGTCATGGTCGCGATTCCCACCTCTCTGCTCGTAACGCTTGCGGCGATGAAACTCGCGAATTTCACGATCGATCTGGTCTCGATGCTTGCGATGACGCTCATCATCGGAATCCTCGTCGACGACTCGATCGTCGTGCTCGAGAACATCGAGCGTCATGCGGATGACGGAGAGGAACCCGAGGAGGCCGCGGTGCGCGGCCGAACGGAAATCGGAGTCGCGGCGATCGTCATCACGCTGGTGGACGTCGTCGTCTTCCTTCCGATCTCGTTCCTACCGGGATCGGTGGGGCTCTTCTTGCGGGAGTTCGGGCTCGTCGTGACCGTCGCAACGCTGACGTCGCTCTTCGTGTCGTTTACGGTGACGCCGTCGCTGGCCGGACGCTGGTCGCTCTTCTCAGAATGGCGGCCGTGGGCGATCATCGAGCGTTTCACGCAGGGCTTCATGCGACTGCGGCAGTGGTACGTCGGTCGTGCGCTCGAGTGGGGCCTAAAGAACGAGCGCATCGTCATGCTCGTTTCCTTCGGCTCCCTCGCGCTCGCGCTCTTGCTCATTCCGCTGGGCATCGTGGGCTTCGAGTACATTCCCGGTGTCGACCGCGGCGAGCTCTTTCTCACGGTGACCTATCCCACGGGCACGCCTCTCCAAACGACACGCCAGGGCATGCTTGCGCTCGAGCAGCTCGTCAATCGAGATCCGGACGTGCAGTCGGAAACCGCGCTCGTCGGCGCCTACGAGGGCAACCTCGAAGGCTACGTCGACAACGGCGCGATCGGGCAGATGCACATCTTCCTGCGCACGAACCGCAGGCTCTCGACCGCGCAGACCGGGACGATGCTCGTCCGCGAGTCCCGCAACATCTTGCCGCCGCAAGCACAGGTCGTCTCGATTCCGGCGACTGCAACGACGGGCGGTATCCAACAGCCGATCGACGAGGTCGTGACGAACCCGCTCGGCGATCCATCGCCGTACGCGGCGAAGGTCTATGCGGCACTCGTACAGACTCCGGGAGCGATCGACGCTACGACGACCGACAATCCCGACTCGCCGCAGGTCGAGGTGCTGTTCAATCGCGAACGAGCACGCGCGCTCGGCGTCTCGATCGGCACCGCGAGCGACGCTGTTCGCGCCGCGTTCGGTGGAACGCTCGCGACCCAGTTCTTCACCGAAAACGGGCTCAAGGACGTTCAGGTCATCTACCCCGAACCCGATCAAACGGACCTCTCCGCGATCGGTGAGATTCCTATCTCGTCGGGAGGCGGATCGACCGTTACCGTCGGTGACGTCGCGACGATAGCACGCGAACCTGCACCGCCGCTCATCACACGCATCAATCGTCAGACTGTCGTCTATGTCGGTGCCAACCTCGCAAACGGCTGGGAGCTCTCGAACGTCGAGCGCGGCTTCAACGCGCGCATTCGCGCCTTGCATCTACCTTCGTACGTGACCGTAACGCCGGTCGCCGGGGGCAATCAAGAGGCGCTCGGCGACACGATCACGG
>JASHOG010000128.1 GCA_030041225.1 Vulcanimicrobiota bacterium
GTCTGCGCGACCGCGGAGCATGGAAATACGCACGCTAGTGCAAGGAGCGCGCCGAAGACCTGGTATCTCATGCCCGAGTAACGGGCCCTGCAGAAGCGAAGTTCCGAGTGCCTACTCGCTGTCAGCGCACATTCACTTGATGGCTGTGACCGCTTGCACGCTCACCGCGCTGGCGCTGTTGCCCCACGACGTCCGGATGAACGTTGCAACTGCGGCGATCTCGCCGTCCGAGAGTTGCCCACGCCATGACGGCATCGAGCTTTTGCCCTGCATGATTGTGGTCAGCAATGCGTCGGGGTCGCCCGTAACGCGCGCGTTGCCTGCGAGCGCCGGTCCGACTCCGCCGCCTCCTTCATTCCCGTGGCAGACCGAGCAGTTGTTTGCGAAGACTGAAGCGCCGATTCGCAGTGAGATCGTAGGCCCGGCGGCAATAACGTCTTCTTCTGTGACAGGCGACGCATGGTTCCCCCACCTGGAGCGAATGTACGTCGCCAACGCAGCGAGATCGGCATCGGTGAGCTGCCCGGGCCATGCCGGCATTATGCCGCTATACGTTTTGCCGTTCAGCACAACCGGACCCGTGCGACCATTCACGATGATCCCGAGCATGGCGCTCGGATCGGCTGCCGTGACCAGAGCGTCGCCGGCAAGCGCCGGAAAGTCATCAGTTCCCTGCCCCGAAGGCAGATGGCAAGCAGAACACTTCAGCGTAAAGATCGCCGCACCGGTGAGGGTCTCCGGTAGCCGGGCCGCCGCGACTTGCTCCGACGAAACGGCGGGCGCGTTATTGCCCCACGCCGATCGAATATACGTGATGACGGCGGCGATCTGAGCGTCCGAGAGCTGCGCGCGCCAACCCGGCATATCACCGCCGTATTGCGTCCCATCCACGCTGACGGGGCCGCTTCTTCCGTTTAAGATTAACCGGACCAGACTCGCGCTGTCGGCCTGAGTAACATTGGGATCACCCGCAAGTGGCGGATACGGGCCTCCTCCCTCACCCTCAGGCTCGTGACAGGCGGTGCAGTTTTGCAAAAAGACCGCTCTGCCGTCGGGAGCCGCGGCGCCCAGCGAGTGGGAAGCACCCAGTGCCGCCACGCTCGTAACCGTGGCGAGCATGACGACGATGGCCCAGCTCTTCACGGAGCGCTAGACTGACGTCGTTTGGTCGATCTGCGGACCGGCGGAGGCGGGTGCGGCGAACTCGGGCCCACCATCTGCGCCATTCGGCCCAGGCTCGCGTGGCGGAGTGCTTGATTCGATCTCGCCCCTCGTCGTCGCGACCGTCGGTGTGGGCGACGGCGTGTCGGGAGCATTGCCTGCATTTACCGTCGGTTGTGCTTCCGGGCGGCTCGGCGGAATCGGAAGCGGCTGCGTCTCGTCACTCGCATATCCGCGCCTCCAAAGTGCGTCGAGGCCGAGAACTCGTCCGGTCGGAAGGACAAGATTCACCGCGCAGAGCGCGAGCACGGTCGCCTCGAGACTCGACCAGCTTTGCAGGGAGTACCCTTGCAAGAACAGCGCGCTCCCCGCGAAGATAACGCCGAGCAACCCGCCCAAGCGCGTTAGAATACCGAGCAAGAGCAAGAGTCCGACGATCAACTCTCCGAAGCGCACCACCTGCGCGAAGATCGCCATATGAGGCTGCACCGTCCCAATGAGGAACGCGTGGGATGCGCCGGTGCTCTTTGTTACCGCCTTCCCGACAAGGTTCACGAACATGCTTTGAAAGGCCGCCCCATTTGTGAACTTCGGGATCGCGCGAAGGATGCAGGAGGCGCCCGTATAGATGCGCAGTATCGCGAGCAGCCAAGCGTAGGTTCTCGCGGATGGGATATTCATGATAGCTCCTCTCTCATGCCACCGCTCGTTTTTCCCCCGCGAGACGGGCGATCAGTGCGCCGATCTCCCGCGCGGCTTCAGGCCTGCCAAGACGGGCCGCCGCCTCGACCATACGCGTGCGGCGTTCAGGCTCGGAAAGCACCGTATCGAGCGCGGCCGGAAGCTCTCGCAACGAACGCACTCGTACAGCGCACCCTGCTTCGACCAAAACACGGGAATTCCGCTCCTCTTGGCCGGGGAGGGGGCGACAGAGGATCATGGGGATTCCCGCGACGAGCGCCTCGGCCACGGTCAGCCCTCCGGGCTTGGTGACGAGCACGTCGCAGGCATGCATGTACTCGTAGACGTTATCGACGAAGCCGAGCACCTGCACCGAGCGCCCGAGTCGCTCCGCCGCCGCCAGTGCACCGCGCTCCGCACGCCCGTTCTGCCCCGCGATCGCGACCACGGCGGCGGGACGGTTTAACTCGTCAACCGCTCGCAGCATGCGCTCGAACGGGCCGATGCCCAGGCCGCCGCCCATCAACAGAACCACCGGCCCCTCCTGCGGAAGCCCAAGCCGCGCACGGATGCCTACTTTGCTTTCCGGTCTCTGAGCGAATCGTGGATGAATGGGAATCCCACATGAAAGGATCCGCGACGGGAGAATGCCGCGATCGATCAGCTCCTGCCGCATCGACTCGGTCGCTACCGCGTACCCGTCGATGTTATCGTGGACCCAGAAGCCGTGCACCGCAAAATCTGTGACAACCCCGAGGACCGGAGGCGCGTCCGGATAGGCTGCCGCGTACTCCGCCATCGCACCGCACGGAAAGGCATGAGTGCAGACGACGATGTCCGGTCGCTCGTTCCCGATGAGCACGCGCAAGTTGCTCGCGGTGAACTGATGTGCCCACGTACGAAACGGTCCGACCTCTTTGGCGCGCTCCGCCCGATGATACAAAAAACGATACATCTGTGGGATGGTCTTGACCATCTGCAGGTATCCACTCGAAACGACACGAGAGACGACGAGCGCCGCGTACCGGTACGAGTCGACGAGCAGGCTCTGCGTTCCGGGCGCAATTTCGTCGAGCGCGGCGCGCACCGCGTTGGCCGCCGAGGAATGGCCGACGCCGACGCTCGCCGATAGAAACAGGACTCGCATCAGAGCTCTCCGTTCTCCGGTATCTCTTCGTCAAACTGAAGGTAATCGTCAAGCACGTCCTGCGCAAGCTCCTCGTCGTCGAGCAAGTTCCCATACGGGTCGCTCACGATGAAGCTCTGCTCTCCTTCCTCCGACTCGTTGACGAGCACGGCGTACGAAGTGCCGTCCTCCTTGTCTTCGAGCATAGCTACCACCCTAAACTCGAGCTCCGCTCCGTCGGGAGCCTCGACAGAGACCACATCGTTGACGTCGAGGCGGTTCTCTCCGCCAGTATCCACGCTCTCACCTACTTCAAGCATCGCGCGACGTTCGCTTCGTGCTCCGCGAGCGTCCGGGCAAAGACGTGACGGCCTTTGCCGCAATACACGTAATACAGCGCCTTCGTCGCCGCCGGATGAAAAGCCGCCTCCAGCGAGGCAGCTCCCGGATTGGCGATCGGCGTCGGGGGCAGACCGGTGTGAAGATAGCTGTTGTACGGAGAGCGAATCGCGAGATCGGCGCGTGAGAGCTCCGTTTTATGCTGCGGCAGTGCATACTCGATCGTCGCGTCGATCTCGAGCGGCATGCCCGCGCGTAAGCGGTTGTAGATCACCCCGGCAATCAGCGGACGATCTCGATCGAGCTTTGCTTCGCGTTCGACGAGCGATGCCACGATGACGACCTGCGGCACTGACACGTGTAGGCCGTGCGCAAGCTGTGCTGCGTTCCGCGGTAGCCTCGCGAAAAACCGTGACTCGAGCTGAGCCTCCACCTGCTGCGGTGTGGCGGCGACCGGCACGAGGTACGTATCAGGGAAGAGCTCGCCTTCTAAGCTCTTCGTACGCACGCCGTCAACCACCAGCGAGTCGGTCGCAAACGCGTGTGCGTAGTGCGAAGCACTGCCGATCCCTGAGCTCTGCAGCTGCTGCGCGATCTGCGCGTCAGTAAAGCCTTCCGGGATTCTCACCCACCGCGCGACCGCGTTGCCCTGCGTGACCAGTTCATCGAGAACCTCCGCCGTTGTCTCGTGCGGCGGGAAACGGTACTCGCCGGCGCGCACTTTTGTCTCCTCTCCAAGAAGGCGTGCCAGGACGTGCATAGGGGTCCTGTGAGCGATGACACGATCGCCTCGAAGGATCGCGAGGACGTCGTCGAACGTCGCCCCGGCCGGGATGACGACGCGCGTCTGCGCAGTCGGGTACTCGCGCTCGCCGAACGTCGCGTATGCGAGCATACCGGCAACGGCGCACACGCTGAAAATCACCGCGAGCGTGATAACGCGCGGGAGCAGCTTCACGGGTGACGCCGACGAGTCAAGAACGTCTCCAAAATCAATGCCGCGGCCATCATATCGACGGCGCCGCGACGCTGCTTGCGCGAGGCGTCCGCAGCGATCATCGCCTTAGTTGCCTGCGCGGTTGTAAGCCGTTCGTCGATGCGATGGATCGCTCCCCCAAAGACCCGGCGAAGGGCTTCGACAAAGGCATCGATGCGCTCGGCCGCGATGCCGCGCTCCCCCGACAGCGTGAGCGGATCGCCGACGACGAGGTCGGTCACGCCGTAGTTCTCGACGTATTCCATGACACGCGCCACATCGGCATGCAGATTCGCGCGCTCGATCTTTCCGATCGGGAGGGCATAGCTTTGGCTTGGATCTGCCACCGCCACGCCGATTCGCTTCGAGCCGACGTCGAGTGCCATGGTGCTGACGACCTGCGACTTCTTCATCTCACGTTCACGTTTGCTTCCAGCTCGGCGCTCGTCGCTGCCGACTTCAAGCGGCGCCCGAGGTGATGCGCCACGAGGAGCTCTACGGCCCTTGCAACGTTCGGAAATGCGCGCACGACGCGTTGCTCTGCGTCACGCGGCGCGGCGAGCGATCGCAGATTCGTGAGCTCCTCGCGGTCCAACTCCGGCAAAAGACGTCCGCGCTCGCGACATGTATCGTCGATGAGGCCGCCTGCCGCGCCATCGAGCCACGCTCGTTCCGGCGCAAGCGTCTTACCGCAACGAACGCAGTCCCCGAGAGGCGGCGCGATGCCGAGCGCTTCGAGAAGTCGCATTGAGAATCGCGGCAGGAGCATACGCGGCTCGACCGATCGTGCGATAGCGGCGAGCATACCGGCGAGCAGCGCATAGACGTCGGGCATTGCAAGGTCCGGTTCACAGAAGGCGTCGACCATCTCGCAGGCCGTCGCCGCCACCGCAAAGCGCGGCGGTTCGACGAGCGCCGACCAGCGTTCGCGCAGGATCTCGACGCCGGAGATCACGTCGAGCGACCGGCCGCGATGCATCGTCACGGCAACCTCGTTCCCGAACTCGAGTCGCCCGCCCACACGGCTGCGCGCACGGCGCAGCCCCTTTGCCACGCCGTCAACCTTCCCTCGCTCGAGCGTAAAGAGCGTCACAATACGATCGGCTTCGCCGAGATTGCGCGCGCGTAGGACGATGCCGCGCGCCTTATACGTTCGCGCGAAAGTCGCCAAACGCGTGTGGGAGCAGTTTCTCGAGCGTCGTTTCGATGACGCCGTCGCTCGACGTGAACGAGACCCTCATGCCGTCGTTGAACTCCGCCATGAACTGGCGGCAAGCGCCGCATGGCGGCGTTTCGACGCCCTCGGGGCCCGCGATGGCAATCGCGCGAAATGCCCGATGTCCTTCGGCTACGGCGCGCGTGAGCGCCACGCGCTCGGCGCAGATCGAGAGCCCGTACGAGGCGTTCTCGACGTTGCAGCCGGTGACGATCGCGCCTTCTTCCGTTTCGACGGCGGCGCCGACGTGGAACTGGGAATACGGCGCGTATGCGCGCTCGCGTGCACGGCGCGCTGCGGCGAGAAGCTCAGTGGACGGCATCATCCGTGTCCGGTGCGATCTGTTCGCTTGTGTGCTCGGGGACAACGTTGTTGTGGTGCACGCGAACGGTCAGAATACGCCGCCCATGCGCGCGCTCGACGCGCAAGCGCGTATGGTCGGCAGTCTCGATCTCCTCGCCCTCCGACGGCAAGCGCCCGAACTGGCCGACCGTGAAGCCGCCGATCGTCTCGAAGTCCTCCGTCGGGAGGTGCGTTCCCAAGCGCGCGTTGACGTCCTCGACGTTCGTTCGCGCATCGACAATCGCTTCTTCGGGCGAGATCTCGGCGATCGGCTCCTGCTCGTCGGTGTCGTGCTCGTCGCGAATCTCGCCGACGATCTCTTCGAGCAAGTCCTCCATCGTTACGAGCCCCGCGGTTCCGCCGTACTCATCGACGACGATGGCCATCGAGAATTTGTCACGCTGCATCTCGCGCAGCAGCTCGGCGACCTTCTTTGACTCCGGAACGTGCACCGCGGGGCGCATCAGCGAGCGAATTGACGCGGTCGACAGCTCTCCGGTCGCCAGTGCGACCATGAGCTCGCGGTCGTGGATCACGCCGATGACGTCGTCCTTCGACTCGCGATAGACGGGTAGACGAGAGTGCCGCTCGGCGATGATGATGTCGAGCGCACGCCGCGGCGTCTCATCGACGGAGACCGCAACCATCTCGGGGCGCGGCGTCATAACCTCGCGAGCAATGGTGTCGCCGAACTGGATGACCGAATGGATCATCTCCCGTTCCTGCTCCTCGATGACGCGCTGCTCCGCACCAACGTTCACGAGTGCGCGAATGTCCTCTTCCGTCACAAAAATGCGTTGGACGTTGCGAATGCCGAACGGGCGCAAAAGTATGGCCGTCACCCAGAGGAAGGCGTTCGCGAGCGGAGTGAGCGCCCAGGCTGCGCCGTGCATCGTCGGCGCAAGACGTAGCGCCCAGCGCTCGCCGTCGCTGCTCGCCACCGTCTTCGGAACGATTTCCCCGAAGAGCAGCAGCACGACGGACATCACGACGGTCGAGATCACGGCCGGAAGCGGCAGGTGCATTTGGTACGCGAGGCTCGTCGCGATGGAGTCGGCCGCGAGCAGAGCAATCGTGTTTCCGATCAGAACCGAGGTGAGAAACCGATTGCGATGTTCGGTCAGGGTGATGACGTCGCGTGCGCCGCGGACGTGGCGCTCTGCCATCGTGCGCGCGCGCAGGCGCGAGACGGAGATGAGCGCGGCCTCGGAGGCTGAGAAGAACGCCGAGACGATGATCAGCACTATGAGGATGGCGACTTCGAGCGCGCCGGGGGCGTGGATCATCGCGGTGGTTCGCTGGGCGTCAATTCGGCGCCATTATAGCACACGGCCGTCGTACGCCAGCAGGCACAGGCACACCGAGCCGATGCCCAGGAAGACCCCCGGAAGAACCGCGCGCAAGGCCGGCGGGCGCCGGCTCAGCGATACAGCGGCTGCTACGGCAAAGAGCAGCCCCCGGAGCCAGTATCCGGCGCCGTGCGGCAGCAGAAAGGCCGCCAGTGTCGCGAGCGCCCACGGTACAGTCGCCCGGCCGCTCACGGCCTCCCCCCAGCGCGCCTTCGCAAGCACCGTTAGGAGCGCGACGATACCGAGGGCGGCAACGACCGACTGTACGTTCCCGCTCGGTTCGCGGGGCGGCAGATACGGCCTCAGCGCCGCGTCGACGAAGATTGCCACTCCCGCGAGCGCCGAGCCGACCGATACCGCGAGCACGGCGCCTGCTGCGGTATCCTTCGCCCTCTTCGCGAGCGGATGGTGCTCGAGCGTCGCGAGATCGACGCCTGCCTCGATTGCCGTGTTCATGAGCTCGAGCCCAAGCACGACGCTGATGAGCACCAGGATCGCGACGAACGCCCCTAGCGAGAGATGCACGGCGAGTGCCGCAACGAGAACGACTGCAGCGACGAACTCGTGCACGGCCAGGTTCTGTTGGGCTCGCGTGGCTTCGACGATACCGTCGAATGCGTGGACGAACGAGTTCAGCAAGCGTTTCATCGCTCGTAGGGCCAGGGCATACCGATGCACGCCGCGAGACGCCGCTCCTCGAGCTCCATCCTCCGTCGCTCGGCTGCGCGCACGTGGTCGTGGCCCAGCAGGTGCAGCAACCCATGAATCATCAAGCGTTCGAGCTCTCGCTCGAGCGGTGCGTCGTACTCCGCGGCCTGCCGCTTTGCCGTGTCCACGCTGATGACGATATCGCCAAGGGGAGGGACATAGGCCCGATTGCTCCTGCTCCTCCGCCCCTCCCTTTGCTGAAATGACAGGACGTCAGTTGCCTTATCTTTATCGCGATAGCCACGGTTGAGCTCTTTCATGGATCTGTCGTCGACGAGCGAGAGGGAGATCGACGTGCCCGTTTCGCCTACCGCGGCGAGCAGGCGCTGGAGCGTCGCTTTCATCTTTCGAGCGTTGACGCCGCTCTTGCGGACATCGTTGCGATAGTAGATCACAGAACGTCGGCATACGCGCGGACGATCCGCGTCACGAGCGGGTGGCGGACGATGTCGTTCTCGTTCAGCTCGATGATACTAACGTCTTCGATCGCTGCCAGGCGCTTCACCGCGTCGACCAAACCGCTACGCGTGCCGACGAGATCGATCTGGGTCACATCGCCGACGACCACCATCTTCGAGCCGCTTCCGAGCCGCGTCAGAAACATCTTCAACTGCTCCGGCGTCGCGTTCTGGGCCTCGTCGAGAATGACGAACGCCTCCGAAAGCGTTCGCCCGCGCATGTACGCAAGCGGCGCCACCTCGATCGTTCCGCGCTCCATGAAGCGCGCAGTAGCGCTTTGCTCGAGGAGCTCACCCAGCGCGTCGTAGAGCGGGCGCATGTATGGATCGACTTTTTCGCGCAAATCGCCCGGAAGAAAGCCGAGGCTCTCTCCCGCCTCAATCGCCGGACGCGAGAGGATCACGCGCGCAACCTCATGCTCCTTGAGCGCGCGAATCGCCATGACGACCGAGAGAAACGTCTTGCCGGTGCCTGCCGGACCCGTAGCGATCGTGAGCGTGCTGCCCTCCATCGCCTCGACGAATGTGCGCTGCCCTGCCGTGCGTGCGCGGATCTCGCGGCCGCGCTGTCCGCGCGCGAGTGTCGGCGCGACCGAGCGTGCGTCTTTACCACCCTCACTATCTTCGGCTGCGAGCGCAACGTCGTGCGGTGTGATCTGAGTTCCCCCGACGGCCGCCTCCAACATGCGCGCCACTGCGTGCTCGGCGCGCTCGACGTCGTGTTCCTCGCCCGAAAGTACGAGGCAATCTTCCTCCGTTCGCACCCGCACGCGTAGGCGCTCCTCAATCGCCGAGAGATTCCGATCGTACTCCCCGAAGAGGCGTACGCGGTCGCGTAGCGCGCCGAGATCGATGCTGCGAATCAAATCAGATGATCGACGACCACTCACGCAGTGCGCGCGGCGGACCGAGAACCTCCAAGGCGATGATGCCGCGCGCTACGAGCGGCCCGCTGCCGAAGATGCTCTCGGCCTTGCTGCGCGGTCGTGGTTGCGGCGGAGCAAACGCTCTTGTCGGTACCTTGACTTCGGTCGCTTCGCTCACTCCGGTCGGGATGACAAGAGTGCGTCGCACGGGAGCTCGACGCGGCACTGGTGCCGGCGCGGGTGGAGCCTGCGGCTGTACTTGCTGCCCAACGCGCGCGCTACGTGCGGCGCCCCGCGCGCTACGAACGATCGACTGAATCACCAGGATCAAGATGAAGAGTGCCCAGATGAGCGAGCCGAAGTTGTGCAGATCCATCTTACGCCTGGGGCGGTGGCGGCGGGGCCTGGTCGGGCTGCTGTGCCGGCGCCTCCGCGGCGCCTATCGAGCCGCGCATCTCTGTGTCGGCCTGCAAGTTCTTCAAGCGATAGTAGTCCATCACGCCCAGGTTGCCGCTGCGAAACGCCTCGGCAATTGCCAGCGGGATCGATGCCTCAGCCTCTACGACCTTCGCGCGCATCGCCTGCGTCAGCGCCTTCTGCTCCTGCTCGCCTGCGAGTGCCGCATACTGCCGCTCCGCAGCCTTCGCCTGCGCAATCTTTCTATCGGCCTCCGCTTGACTTGTCTGCAACTCCGCTCCAATGTTCTTTCCCACGTCCACGTCGGCGATGTCGATCGAGACGATCTCGAAGGCGGTTCCAGCGTCGAGGCCTTTGCTGAGTACCGTCTTGCTGATCCGGTCCGGATACTCGAGGACTTCTTTGTGATCGATGGCGGCTCCGACCGCGGCGACGACGCCTTCGCCGACGCGCGCGATGACGGTCTGCTCGCCCGCGCCTCCAACGTAGCGGTCGAGGTTGCTGCGCACCGTCACACGCGCTTTCACGTTGAGCTGAATGCCGTTCTGCGCGACACCTTGGAAGATCGGCGTCTCGATCACCTTCGGGTTCACGGACGTCTGCACGGCCTCGAGCACGTTACGTCCTGCGAGGTTGATTGCAGCGGCGCGCTGCCACTCAAGCGGAAGCTGCGCGCGCTGGGCCGCGATCATCGCGAGCGTCACCGCTTCGACGTTTCCACCGGCAAGGTAGTGGGACTGCATCGGGTCGATCGTCACGTTCAGGCCCGCTTTGCGCGCGCGCACGTAGTTCGTCACGATGATCCCCGGCGGAATACCGATGAGACGCATGCGCACGAGCGTGATGATCCCCAGCGGCACGCCCGCCGCGAGCGTCCGAATCCAGAGCCCGAGCGGAAAGTAGTAGAGGAACATCATGAAGAGGATGAACGCGAACAGGATGATGATGCCGGTAACGATAGCCACGAAGCCTCCTTACGATTGGTCGAGCGAGATGCTCGGTTCGACGAAGATGCGTGCGCCCTCCACTCGTGTCACGCGAACCGGCGTCCCTTGCGGAATGTACTCTCCCTCGGTGAGCACGGAGATGCGCTTGCCGTCAATCGAAGCGATCCCCGCAGGGCGAAGGTACGAGGCAGCAATGCCGGTATGCCCGGTGAGGTCGCTGAAGTCACGGCTTGAGACGTAATCCGGGCCCTGCGCGTACGCAAGTGCCAGGCGCTTCATCCAGGCGTTCTCGGGAAGAATGCGCAGTATCGCTATGAAGACGAACGCCGTCACGAGGATCGCCGCACCGAAGGTCTCCAGCCCGACGAGCAGATCTCGCAGGCCGAACGCGAGGATGACGGCCGCGACCAGGAGCACCGCGCCCACGACGCCCGGAAACGTGTGTCCCGGTACGACGTGCAGCTCCCACATGATGCCGAGAATCCCAAGCAGTGCGAGCGCGACGACGGTCCAATTCGAGAAGCCCGCGTAGATGTGCGTTCCGAAGAACAGCGCGAAGGCGAGGATCGCGATCGCGCCCGCGATACCGTGCAGCGTGTAGAGCTCGACCATGATCCCGAGCATGCCGATCGAAAGCAGCAGGCCGCTGACGGTCGGGTCGGTGGCGAAGCGCGCGATGCGTTCGGCGAGCGTGTACTGCTCAATCGAACGCGTGTTGTGTGCGAGCCCGACGCGCGCGAGTGCCGTATCGAGCGTCGGTTCGATCGCGATAGCGACGTGATAGCGCAACGCCTGCACGGTATTCAGCGTCAGGATCGTGCCTGCCGCCTTCAGGCCCGGAATGATGATGCTGCGGTTGACCATCGCGCCCGCGATCGTCGGATTGTGGCCGTTGCGCTGCGCAGTCGATTCGAACTCGGCGGTAAGCGCAGAAACCTCTTTGGGAGCATTCGGAATCGGTTCCGCGGCTCCGATGGACGCGCCCGGTGCCATGATGATGCGCTGCGCCGAGAGCGTTATCAGTGATGCCGCCGAATACGCTCGTTCGCTCACATAAGCAACGATTGGCTCTTGCGCCGAGCGGAGCGCGTCTTCGATGTCGAAAACCGACGAGACCAGGCCGCCGGGGCTATCGACCTCGAGCACGATCGCAGCGGCGTGCTCGGCGTTCGCCTGATCGACCGCGCGCTCTACGAGGTGCGCCATCCCGTCATCGACCGTCCCTTGGATCGGAACGACGATGACCGGCCCTGAAGCTGGGGCTGCGAAGGCTCCGGCGCAGAGCGACACGTTGCCGTACAGAAGAAAACCGAGCCATATCCCGGCGCGCAGGCGAGAAGCCTTCACGTCAGCTACTTGCTTTTGTCGCCCCGCAGTGCCTGCTGAACGGTTTCCGCGACGAGCTTCCCGTCCGCGAGACCGCGCAGCTCGGCCATGACGCTCTTCATGATGGCACCTTGACTGCGCCCCTCCGGCGGAAGCGCGGCGATCGCCGTATCGACGACCGTACGGACCTCCTCCGGCGACTTTTGCTTGGGGAGGTACCTAAGCAGAAGCTCACGCTCGGCGCGCTCGGTCTCCGCACGCTCCGAACGCCCGGCGCGCTCGTACTCCTCGGCTGCGTCCGCACGTTGCTTTGCAAGACGGCGCAGCACGTCGAGCTCCTCGGCATCGCTCGGCTCGCGCCCGGTCTCCCCGCGTTTGTAACTGAAACCCGAAATCGCCGAACGCAACGTATCGGCCCGCAGTTGGTCGCGCGCCTTCATCGCCTCTCGTAAGTCGGAGGCGATGCGGTCCTTCAACACTCCCACGGTCTAGACTCTGCGCTTGCGAGCCGCGGCGCTCTTCTTCTTCCGGCGCACACTCGGCTTCTCATAATGCTCGTGCTTACGAGCTTCGGCGAGAATGCCGGCCTTTTGGGTCGCCTTCTTGAAGCGCCGCAGCGCGCTTTCGATCGATTCGCCAGGCGCAATGCGTACTTCCATCGTTCAACCCCCTTTCCGGCATATGAGCCTTGCGTACTCTACCACAGGGCACTGTGAGCGTCAAATATGGCTGTTGTGTTTTCACGTCTTAGCCCGGGGGCCAGGTCATTTGGCGGCCGCCGAGCACGTGCACGTGGACGTGATCGACGGTTTGACCGCCCTTCGCTCCCGTATTCACGACGAGCCGGTGCTCTTGGACTCCGGCTTCGCGCGCAAGCCTCGTCGCAACGGCTATCATGTGGCCGGCAAGGCGCTCATCGCTCTGGGCAACCTGCGTCATACTCGAGAAATGCTTGCGCGAGAGGACCAGTAGGTGCGTCGGCGCCTGCGGGCTCACATCCACGATGCCGACGACGTCATCGTCGCTATAGAGCTGCGTGGCGGGAATCTCTCCCGCGATGATCCTACAGAAGATGCACTCCGCGTTCACTGGATGTAGAATGTCCACGTCTTTTGCGTCGTATTGCCCGCTTCGTCGGAGACGCGCAGGGTGACGTGCACCGCACCACGTGGATAGGTGCGCTGCGATAGGTACTGCACGAACTGCGCCGTTCGCAGGCACTCCGGTGTCACATCGTGTCCGTCCACATTGAGGTAGATGGACGATGGGTTCACCGGAACCGCCTCCGTGACGAAGGTTGCATAGACCGCGGGCGCGTCGAGGTCGACCCGCGCACCGTCGGCTGGGCCAACCGAGGCAATACCCGGCGCCCTCCCGGATGCCGAGAGACTCTGCGGTGCACGAGCTACGACGCTGTTTCCGTCGGGCATCTGAAGGTGGCCGAGAATCGGCGTGTCCACGAAGTTCGCACTGCGTTCGATCTGATAGGTGCCCACGTACGTTCCGGGCGAATGCTCCGCCATCGCGATCGACTGCACGTATGAGCCGATGTCGAAGGTTGCGGCGCCGCCTGGCGTGCCGTGCATCGTTACGGTCAGCGTGTCGCCGGCGCGTAGCGGCTGCGTCGCGTCGGTTTCAACATCTGAAATCGAGGCCGTGCCGCTCTGCGCGCTCGTCTGAGCCTCCGTGCGCTCGGCGACGATCTCTCGCACCTCTCCCGTCTCGACGTTGTAGCGAATTGTCGCATAATCGCCGGGCTGCAGATCGCTGAACTCCGCAGCCTTGCCGTTGAGCGAGACTTCCGTGTCGCGATCCGGCACGATGACGTGGCCATCCTCGAGCAGAAGCTCGTCGGGATCCGTCACGACGATCTCGCCGTAGCGCGAACCGTACTCATCGACGACCGACGCGACATCGCCGTTTTTCAGCACTTCGATCTCCGCGTAGTCGCCGGGACGAATGTCGGTGAGCTCTCCGGGCACGTCGACATCGACGCCGACGTCTCGCATCGTGATGATCGCATTGGGCGTTATAGCAATCGTACGAACGCGATCGTTGAACGCGAGCGTCACGGTCGGTGGGTCGGAATCAACGTCGACCGCGGTGACGGTCCCGACCTTGATCGTGCGGTCACCGATGGTGAAGTCCCCGAGACCCGAACGCCCGACAAGCTGCGAAACGATGGAAACGACGCGCGCACGCCGATCGAATATTGCCTCGGCGCCGAGGACTTCCGTGAAGAAACGGAGCGGCGCGTAGAAGACCCAGTGACGCAGCTCCGCCGGCGCGTCGAGCAGCACCGGGCGTCCGTCCACGAGCGCGACTCGGCTACGATCGCGCAAAATCACTGTCTTCGAACCGACGTGCGTGATCATCTGCGATCCTTGTGCCGTGAAGTCGAGTCCCAGCGCGAGCACCGTGCGCCGCACGGGAACGAGGAGGATGCCGTTGTCGAGCAGCGGCCGCGGCTCGAGCGGCAAGGTCAAGCCGTTGATCACGATGCTGATCGCCGGTTGCGATGGCGCCTTCTCGTGCGCTGCACCGCCGAGGGTGAGGAGCACGACGGCAAGCACGGCGATGCTCCGCCTCACGCGATCGCCTCGCGGTAAACGTCTGCGGTCGCGCGAGCGCAGCGGTCCCAGCTCAACGATTGGGCAAGCATCGTTCCTTCATTGACGAGCCGCTCGCGTAGCCCCTGGTCCTCGAGAATCCGA
The DNA here is from genome assembly GCA_030041225.1 of Vulcanimicrobiota bacterium. Taxonomy (GTDB): domain Bacteria; phylum Vulcanimicrobiota; class Vulcanimicrobiia; order Vulcanimicrobiales; family Vulcanimicrobiaceae; genus Tyrphobacter. The sequence continues at coordinate 14,627 of JASHOG010000128.1, forward strand.
ACCAAATGCTCCGTCAGGGCGCTCGCGTCGAGCGCCGGAAAGGTGAGCGCCGCCGGCTCGAGCACGTGCGGCACCGCCTCCTCTGAAACGACCACGGGCGTTCCCGCAGCCATCGCCTCCAAGAGCGGAAGCCCAAACCCTTCGCGCAACGCCGGGTGCACGAGCGCGCGCGCATCGCGATAATACTGCGTAAGATCTTCTGCCGATAGCTCGCCCAGGGCCCGTGCTTCTCGGTCGAAGCGCGATGCACGCTGCAACGCACCGGCGAAGTCGTCGCCTCCCGTAACGTAGAGATCGACGCGGTGGCGCTCGGGGAGCGCGTACCATGCGTCGAGCAACGTCTGCAGATTCTTGTGCCGGCGGTGATTGCCGACGCAGAGGAAGTAGGGGCGGTTCGCGGAGTTTACCCTGAGCGCGCGAAGCGCAGTCGAAGGGCTCGGGATGACAACGCCGAGCGGGATGACGCGAACCTTCCCGGGGTCGACACCAAGGAACCGTTGCAGGTCCTCCACCGTGCGCTCGTCGTCGGTGATCACCCGCTCGGCGCGCGCACACGCTCGCCGAACGACCAACGCGTAGTATGGGCCGACCTTTGCCTTGAAATGCTCGGGGAATCGCAGATGGATCAAATCGTGAATCGTGACGATCGAGCGAGCGGGCACGAACAACGGCGTGTACTGAGAGAGAAAATGCACGAGGTCGACGCGGTTTCGAGTGATCCATAGCGGTAATGCCACCTGCTCGTTCCACCCGAAGTTTCCACCACTCGAGTACATCGAGAACTCCAGCTCCGGGGCCACATGTGGTAAGCGCTGCGCCAGCTCACTCGCGTAGCGTTTCATCCCAACCGACATCTGGCGCGTCAGGCGCGCATCGACTCCAACGCGCCCGGCCGTTCGTCTCAACGGCGTGCCTTCCGTGCTGCGACATAGCGGTAGCGCGCCGACCAGTACCCGGCGACGATACCCCGCAGGCCGTCGAGCAGTTCGCCCTTGACGAGCAGCAGGTACAGCCAGCGAGGCCACATCGCAAGCCATTCGCCGACGACGCGTACGGGCGAGAAGCGCAGCGCAGAGCCCTCGAGGTCGGTGTAGCGTTCGAACTTTGCACGATACGAGGCGGCGTCCGGATACGAGAAGTGCAACAGCGTTCCCGGCAGCTCGGCCGTCGCTCCTCGACAGCGCCAGCGCTCGTGCAATGGCGCCGCTTCCCCGGCTGCGGCGCAGCTCTCCAGCTCGACGCGATCCGTGCGAAAGAGGCGCAGCAGCGGCTCTCCACGCCACATTCGCAGCGCCTTGCCGCAGTAGTAGCTCGTGCGGCGCACGACGTATCCGTCTACGTCTCCCGAAGCATGAACGATCGCTTCACGCAGCGCATCGTCGAGTGCCTCGTCGGCGTCGAGCATAAGCGTCCACGGCGTCTGCACGTTGGAGAGCGCGAAGCGGCGCGCATCGAGGAAATCCGTCCACGCTCGCTCGATCACACTCGCCCCCGCTGCGTGGGCAAACTGCAGGGTGCGGTCGCGCGAGAGCGCGTCGAGAACGAGCACGTGCGTCTCGCGAGGTAGGCTCGTCAGAGCGCGTGGCAGGTTACGCTCCTCGTCGCGCGTGAGGATGACGGCGGTGATGTCGCGCGGATTCAGGGCACTACGGCGCTGCGCTCGCCACGCTCGGAATGCGCGTGCACCAGAGCAGCGCCGACGAAGTCACGATAGAGCGGCGCAGGGCGGTCCGGTCGCGATTTGAACTCCGGATGCGCTTGGGTTCCGACGAACCACGGGTGCATCGATTCCGGGAGCTCGATCAGCTCGACCAGCTGCGTCTTGCCGACCGTGTGGAACCCCGTAAAGCGCATGCCGTGCTCTTCGAAGAGCGGTGCGTAGTGATTGTTGAACTCGTAGCGATGACGGTGACGCTCGCTGATTTCGAGCTCACCGTAGGCTCGTGCCGCGTGCGAGTTCGGCACGAGCGTGCACGTATATGAGCCTAGCCGCATCGTGCCGCCATACACTTCGAGGTTACGCTGCTCCGGCATGAAGTCGATGACCGGCTCGGGCGCCGTCTCATCCACTTCGGTCGTCATCGCCTCGCTCAAGCCGCAGACATTGCGCGCGAACTCGATGCAGGCGAGCTGCATTCCGTAGCAAATGCCGAGGAACGGGATGCCGCGCTCGCGCGCGTAACGGATTGCACCGAGCTTTCCTCGTACGCCGCGTGCTCCGAAGCCGGGAGCGACGAGAATCCCATCGACGCCACGGAGAGTCTCGATTCCCTCGTTCTCGACGAGCTCCGAGTCGATACGCCTGATACCAACCGCCGCATCGTGGGCGACGCCCGAATGCGAGAGGGCCTCGTTGATCGAGATGTAGGCGTCCTTCAGCTCGACGTACTTTCCGACGATCGCGATCGTCACGCGCCGTCGCGGCTTGAGCGTTCGCTCGACGATCGCCTGCCAATCCTCGAGATGCGGGGCCCGCGTGTCGAGCTGCAGCTTGCGAACGGCCGTGTCGGCCAGGCCCTCCGCCTCGAGATTGAGCGGCACCGCATAGATCGTCGGAGCGTCGCTGTTCTGCACGACGGCGGAGCGCGGAACGTCACAGAAAAGTGCGATCTTCTCCTTCAGCTCGTTCGGCATGGGTCCGACGGTCTGGGTGCGGCAGACAATCGCATCCGGGTGGATCCCGATGCCGCGGAGCTCACGTACGGAGTGCTGTGTGGGCTTGGTCTTCAGCTCGTCCGGGGCGCCGAGATACGGCACGAGCGTGAGGTGCACGTACATGACGTTCTCGTCGCCGACGTCGTAGCGCATCTGCCGAATCGCTTCCAGGAACGGTAACGACTCGATATCACCGACTGTTCCGCCGACCTCGACGATGCAGATCTCGGCGTGACTTGCCTCCGCGACACGCTTGAGATGCGCCTTGATTTCATTCGTAATGTGCGGAATCACTTGCACGGTCGCGCCGAGATACTCGCCGCGCCGCTCTTTCTCGATGACCGACTTGTAGATTTGCCCGGTCGTCACGTTATTGGCACGAGAGAGATTCTCGTCGATGAACCGTTCGTAGTGGCCGAGATCCAGGTCGGTCTCCGCGCCGTCCTCGGTAACGAAGACCTCCCCGTGCTGATACGGGTTCATGGTTCCGGCGTCAACGTTAATGTAGGGATCGAGCTTCTGAATCGAAACGCTCATACCGCGGGCCTTCAACAAGCGGCCGAGCGATGCAGCCGTGATGCCCTTCCCGAGCGAACTGGCCACGCCCCCGGTGAAAAAGATATACTTGGCCACTCGGGATGTTACCGTTCAGCGCGCGCCGGCGTTTACCCTTCGCGGTGCAATGCTACACGCACGTACCGATTGAGGCCGGCATAATCGAGACCTATGCTCGTCCCCGCGCTGGGAGAAGCTTCGGCGACCATCTCGCGTAGCGCCCCGATCGTCGGCGGAGCAGCTTCGAGCAGCACGAGCGCTCCGGGATTAAGGCGCGACGGCAAAACCTTAAGAAGCCGGCGATACTCTTGTAGCCCGTCCGGGCCACCGTCGAGGGCCTTGCGCGGCTCGAATGAAACCGGGTCTGGCGGTTGTGGAATGTCGGCGCTCGGGATGTAGGGGAGATTCGCGATCACGCAATCGAACCTCAGCGCCGCATCGCTCGGCAGAAGGTCGGCAAGCTCGAAGTCTATCCTCAAATGCTGCAACGCCGCGTTCCTCCGGGCGACGTTCAGCGCGGCTTCGCTTGTGTCGGTTGCATAGACGATCGCATTCGGCGACTCCGCGGCCACGGTACAGGCGATTGCTCCGCTTCCGGTACCGACATCGAGGACGAAAGGCTTTGCGTAACCTCGCAGATGCGTGAGCGCTTCGTCTATCAGGTGCTCCGTCTCCGGGCGCGGAATGAGCACGCTTGGGTCAACGAGGAAACGTCGCCCATAGAACCACGCTTCGCCCGTGAGATACGCTAGCGGCTCGCCTCGTGCAAGCCGCCCGAGCAGCGCATCATATCGACGCTGCTGTTCCTCCGTGAGCGCGGCCTCTTCGTGCGCAAGAAGCCATGCCCGGTCCCTGCCCAAGACAGAGGCAAGCAGCAGAGCCCGATCCGGTCCCTCGTCCCTCGACTCGCCGCCGGCGCGGCTCGAAATGACGCGCGGCATCCTCGCCATTGCGCTACGCCGGTTCGCCGGCGAGAAGTCGGGCGTGCTCGTCGCGTAAGAGATCCTCGACGATGTCACCGACGTTCCCGTCGATGATGTCGCGGATGTTGCCGTAGCTGCGGTTCGTGCGGTGGTCGGTGACGCGATCCTGCGGGAAATTGTAGGTCCGAATCTTCTCGGAACGGTCTCCCGTGCCGACCTGGCTGCGCCGCAACGTTCCTGTCGCCTCTTCGAGCTCTCGCTGCTTACGCTCGTGGAGGATCGCGCGTAGCATCTGCATCGCCCGCTCGCGGTTCTGCTGCTGCGAACGCTCCTGCTGCGAAGCGACGATGACGCCCGTCGGCAGGTGAGTAATACGAATCGCAGACTCGGTCTTGTTCACGTACTGCCCGCCCGCACCGCTCGATTTATATGTATCGATCTGGAGATCCGACGGTTTGATCTCCACGATAACGCTCTCGTCGACTTCCGGAAGCACCGCCACCGTCGCCGTCGAGGTGTGAATCCGCCCCTGCGCCTCGGTCTCCGGCACACGCTGCACACGGTGAACGCCGGACTCATGCTTGAACCACCGGTACGCTTGATCGCCCTTCACCGAGAAGACGATCTCCTTGTAGCCGCCGGCCTCGCTCTCCGACTCCGAAACGACGCTGACCCGCATTCCGCGCGACTCCGCAAAGCGCGCATACATGCGCGCGAGATCACCGGCAAAGATCGCCGCTTCGTCGCCGCCGGCCCCCGCGCGAATTTCGATAAAGACGTCCTTAGCGTCGTTGGGGTCTTTGGGAATCAGCAGCTCCGCCAGCTCGGCTTCGAGCCTCTGGCGCCTCGCGCGCAGCGTTGCCTCTTCTTCCTGCGCGAGCTCTCGCAGTTCCGGATCGGAGAGTAGCGCGGCGTTCTTCGCGAGCGCGTCGAGCGTCGCGCGATAGGAACGATAGGTTTCGACCGTCGCCTCTAGGCGTGCATGCTCCCTCACGAGCGCCGTGTACTTGCTTTGGTCGAAAGCGCCGCCGGCGGCGAGCGCCGCTTCGATCTCCTCGAAACGGCGAGCGCTCGCGTCAAGGCGCTCTAAGGCGCGCTCGTCCACGCGCGGGGCTTACTGCTCGGCCGCGGCCCTCTTCGCTGCGCGTGCTCTGGAGCGGGCGGCGGCCTCTTCTTGCTTGCGCTTCGCGATCGCGGCGCGCTGGTTGAACTTGTCCACACGCCCAGCCGTATCGATGAGCTTCTGCTGCCCCGTAAAGAGCGGATGGCAGGCGGAGCAGATCTCGACGGCAATTTCCGGCTTGGTCGAGCCGGTGATAAAGGTACTCCCGCAGGCACAGTGCACGCGCGCCTCCGGATACCAGGTGGGGTGGACCTTCGTTTTCACAGCCTCTCGATTATAGCAGCCGGCGCAAGAGCGTCAGTTTGCGCTCTTCCCTGTCACCGCTTCCACGAGATGGCCGCCGAGCGGCACGCCGAGGCCGGTTACGAGGTCGTAGCCGGTCCCCGCCCAGCAGCATCCCGTGATCGGCGGGCCCGGGGTCGACCCCGGCGTCGGGTAATTTGACGGCGCCTGGTTCGCCTCGTTCTCGCCGTAGAGCACGTCATAGAACACCTGGCTATAGCTCAGGCCGTTGCTCGTGCTCGAGTAAATTTTGTAGTAGTAGGCGTTTGGATTGCCAAGGCGCCAAGGGTGAGCGCCGGTTGCAGTATCGCAGCTCGCCGTATCCTTACATGCTTGCAACACGAGCGCCCATTCGGCCGAGGCCTCCGGTGCCGACGCTGACGTCCCGCCCGAGGGGCCATATCCCTCGGCGTCGGGGAACGCAGCGTTCATGAGCAAGGTCGGTCCGGTGTCGGGATCGGCGAGCAGCGCAATATCCGGTACGCCGCGCTTTCCTCCGAGCGACGGATTCGGTGACGCCGGCGTCACCGTCGTCTGCCATGACGGCGCCGAGAAATACTGCGAGACGCCTCCGCCGGAGCCGACGTCGTTGAGGAAGTACCCCGACCCCCCGGATGTCGTTTGGTCCGCCCACGCGGTGATCTCCCCGACAACGAAACCATTCGCGTCGAACTCCATGGGCGCACTGACACCGCCCACCGCGACGATGCTCGGATCCGAGGCGGGATAGCCGACGCAGGCCTCCGCAAGCGGAAAGCCGGTGTTCGGGTTGTAGCACTCCGCGTTACCAGTATCACCGGAGCTTGCGAAGACCGCGATGCCCTCGGAGACGAGCGCGGCAAACTCGTCCGGTCCCGGCCCTTCGCCGGAACTATTGAAGTAGCCGGCTGCCTCGAAGTCGTTTTCGCCGCTACCGTAACTTAAGGAAAGCGTGTCGACCACGTTGTCGGAGATCGCTTGTTGGATCTCATCATCGGCGAGATTCGTCCCGATCTCCGGATAGATGACGTAGCCTGTCCCGGGGCACGTTCCGTCAACCGGTGCCTCTTCATCGCCGGTCGATGGATTGATGCACTCCGATGGGTTGTACGCGAGATAGAAATCGAGCGTTGAACCCGGCGCGAGGCTCGCGACTTGCTCGGTGTCGAGCTGTGCCTCGCCGTCCTCTTCATTGCATTCGTTGTAGTTGGGGACGCTGCCCTGATTTTCGCACGCTTCTGAGTCCGGATCCGTGAGCGGAGGCGGCGACGTCAACCCGCCGGGATTCGGATCGAACTCTTGGCTTCCACCACATGTCGGCGCCTCGCTGCACGGCTCGCCGTTGTTCGGATTCGTGCCGAGGTCAGGATAGCCGGGATACGGTGTGACGGCAACGACGGGCATCTGCTTCAGCGTCGCGATGCTCGAAAGCCGTTCGAGCTGCTCGTAACCTTCGTCGCTCTCGTAGCCGTAGAGGTCGACGTCCACCAGCGACGAGCCCTCTTTAGCGAGAATCGCGCCGGTCCCGACGATTCCCGTCGTAATGCCGGCGCCGGTGTAGCCTGCGTTCCATGCGCCCGCGTAATCGAACCCGTCGGCGATGAGCTGCGGTGAGTAGCCCGTGGTCTCACCGAGGCCCATGCGGATAATGTACTGATATGCGACACGCGCGCCGACCAGACCGATGACCGACGTGATCGGAAGCGAGGAGTTCAATCGTGGCGTGCTGCCCGGGATCGGTCCGAGAAAGCGCTCCGGGCCTTCGGCGTACCAGCCAAAAGACGTGTTGAAGGCCCTTTCGAAGGCCGGGAGCCCGCCGGCGAGCGAGAGCATGAGGTGTTGCGGCCATGTGCCGACAGAGATCCCGTAGCTCCGGAAGTACTTCGCCACCGTCGCCACCGTCGCGCTCGACGCGCCGAACGCACTGCCGATCTGTTGCGGCGTCAGAAAGTGCCGGTACTGCGCCGACCCCGGCGTGCTCGCCTCGCGCGCGTATGTGAGGAGTCCGGCCTCATCTTGTAGCTCTAAGCCGACGTTCATCGAGATCGCGTAGTTCTCGTTACTCGCGAGCGGTCGAACGTACGTCGCGTTTGCCAGCTCTTCACGTCCCCAGTTAAAACCGGTGAGCGTCCCTGGGGCGACGCTTCCCGAGGAGCTTCCGGACGACGTCGGGAGCATCCCTGAATGGGACCCGCCGTTGCATGCAGTTGCGAGCGCCGCGATCAGGAGCGCGGCGAGCGCGCTGCGAGCCGTCATCTTCATCGTCTGATGATCCCTTCATTCGTAAGTCGCGTTGCGAAGGCGCGTATGTTCTGGGCAATTTTACGCTCTCTGCTCACGCGCACTTGAGCGATCCTTGCTTGGAAACGCGCGACCGCGACGGCAACGGTCTGCGGTGAGAGGCTGGAGCTCGCGTGTGCGCTCTGGGCGCTCGAGCGTCCGGCCGACGTTGCAAGTACCTCGCTCTGCAAGCCGACGGTCTCCGACGTCGTCGCCGTCTGTTGCGGCGCGCCGACGAACGCGGCAAAATCGTCGTATGATTCCTCCGTGTCGTCGAGGTAGTCGTAGTAGTAGGTCTGCACGTCGTTCATGACGATGCAGACGATGCTCGCGGCGCTGTTGTCGTAGCTCTCATACGTCTGCGTCTCCGTGTAACCGAGAATCGTATCGAGCGAGGTGATCGTGCGTTTCACCATGTTGCCGCTGGTCCCGTACGTCGACGGAACGTTACACGAGCCGGGGAAGGCGACCGGGTCCGTGTCGGTATCGGACTCCGTATAGAAGGTCGGCGTCGAGCCGTACCATGCCGTCGGCGTTGCAAGCACGATCGGCGGGTAGGGTGTCGCGGGCGGTGACGGGCTCTCTAGGACGACCGCCACGGTAATTTTGCCGCTGCTTGGGGCGCTGTACGTGAAGTCGATGATGCCTTCTGCGCTGAGAACGGTTCCGGAGTAGGTCCCGCTGCCATCGGAGTTCTCCGTGATAACGAGGTTGTAACCGCCGGTCAGCTCCTGCGTCTCGTTGTAGTTACCGGCGCTCTCGACGTAGCGCGATATCGTCAGGTCCCCCGGGTCATCTTCGGTCGAGTATCCCTCCGGAGAGTTCGTCCAACTTGCGCCGTTGGTCTCCGGGAGCTTGTCCAGGACGTAGGGCGTGCTATACACCCACAGTACCGTCGCGGCCGTTTCGCCGGCGCCGTTTGTGACCTGCGAGCCGTACTCGTCGATCGCGGACGACGTCGTCGCCGCCCATGTATCGGTCGTCGAAACGTCTGTCTCGTCGGGAAACGCGTCTTGCTCGCTGTACTGCACGTCGTATGGGTCGTTTGTCGGCGTCGTGAATGGTGCGGGCGAAGTCGTTACCGTCACGGAAAGCGCGACGGTCGCTTCTGCGCTCGTCGACGGGAAGGGCGAGGGCGTGGGATAGGTGTACGTGTTCGTCTGCGTCAGCGTGCCGCTGTACGTGAACTCATTGCCGACGGGAGGAGTGCTCGTCGTTGCCGGTGCCGGAGTTGTCGGCGGCACGACGCTGCTCGAGCCTCCGCTTCCGCCACCGCCACCGCACGCGATAAGCCCGGCCGCGAGAATTAGTGCGCCGAAGCCCCAACGAAACTGCTTCACCCCGTGCTCCTTTGCAGCAAGTCGAGAGGGAGTTAGCGTCTGCCGGGTTTCTTCCTCCGATGACGCGAAGCCCTCATACGATGAAACGCGTAGCTCCGCTTGTGCTGTGCTGCTGCCTAGCCGCGCTTAGCACATTTCTCGCGGCGGCGCCGCTCGACGCAGCCACGATCGTCAACAGCGGATCGACAAACTTCATGGGCTGGAATCTCACGATCCGCTCCGACGGCAGCGGCAACGTCGTGCAAGGTGCGCGCGGCATCGTCGTGCACGGTGCGATCGCGCGCGCCTTCAGAATCCCGAGCCAACTCGCGCAATCGTTCTTTCACGATCTTCGCGCTGCGCGCGACGCGAATATTTCCGGCGCCGCATGCGTGAAAAGCGTCTCATTCGGCACTCGGCTCAATATCGTCTGGCACACTTGGACGTCACCGGACCTCTCCTGCCCCGTGGTGTCTTCGCTCGACGCAGCGCTGCGTGTCGACGTTTCGAAGATCACGGCGATCGTCAACCCGCCGACGGGCTCTCACCGCGTCCTTCTTCCCATCGAGCCACGCCGCACCCCAACCTCACCCCCTTTGCGAGGGGAGGACGGGGGCAGCGCCCAACCTCTTCCTTAATAAGATGAAGCCCCTCTTGATTTCGTTGACCGCCTCCGCCGCGCTCGCCGCAGCTTTTGCCTCCGGAAGCTTTCCTGCGATAGCGCAGGCACCGTCGCCCTCTCCGCTCCCGACGGCAATACCTTCGGCTTCGCCGGCACCGACCGCGACGCCGACGGAGATGCCGGGCGTCGATAGCCTCTTCGGTCCGGCGAATGGACGGAATCGCGGGGGATATGGTGCGCACGCGGTGCCCTCGCCGCCCGTTCCAAAGCGCGTCGGTATCGAAGGGGTCTGGGAGCTTGCGCTACAACGCGGCTCAGACACGACGTATACGCACCTAGATCTCGTGCAGCAGCAGAACGCGCTGACGGGCTACTACGTCGATGCACGCAACAAGAAGGCGCCGGCAATCGGCGTCGTTGACGGCAATGACGTGCGGATCGTCGTCACGCTAGCCGACGGAACGTCGGTCGTCTTTACCGGAACACTCGACGGCACGACCGACATGATCGGCATGATGACGACGCCGACGGAGCAGGTTCCTTTCTCTGCTGACTATCGCCCGAAAGAGAACTTCTTCGACAACTTGAACGAGCAGCCGGGCGGGATGACCAATCCTTTCCCGTCCCCACCGCCGAAATAGCTCGCCTCGCGTAGCGATGCACGATCGAGCCTTCGGATTCGCGACACGCGCGATCCATGCGGGCACTCCGCCTGACCCGGCGACCGGCTCGCGCGCCGCACCGATTTATCAGACGGCAGCATACGTTTTCGGTTCCACCGAACAGGCAGCTGAGCTCTTCCAGCTGCGCAGTTATGGGCACATCTACAGCCGCATCAGCAATCCGACGGTTGCGGCGTTCGAGGAGCGCATGGCAAGCCTCGAAGGCGGACTTGGCGCGGTCGCGTGCTCGAGTGGCCTCGCCGCGCAGCTCTGCACCGTTCTGACGCTCGCGCGTAGCGGCGATCATCTACTCTGCTCGCAAAACGTCTACGGCGGCACGATCACACAGCTCTCGGTGACCGTGAAGCGCATGGGTATCGAGACGACGTTCGCGCCGGTGGACGATCTTGCCGCACTTGCCGCCGCAATCCGTCCGAACACGAAGATGCTGTTTGCCGAGACGATCGGCAATCCGTCAGGCGTGCTCGCCGACCTCGGCGCGCTCGCGAGGTTAGCGCACGAGCACGGCATCCCGTTCGTCGTCGACAACACCTTCGCGACGCCCTATCTCTGCCGCCCCATCGAGCACGGCGCCGACATCGTGCTCCACTCCGCGACGAAGTTCATCAGCGGGCACGGTACGACGATCGGCGGCGTGCTCATCGAATCCGGCGCGTTTCCGTGGGGAAACGGGCGCTTTCCGCTTCTCTCCGAGCCGAGCCCCGGCTATCATCAAAAAGTTTTCACCGAGACGTTCGGCGAGTATGCGTTTCTCATGCGCGCACGCGCCGAGGTTCTGCGCGACGTCGGCGCACAGCTTGCGCCGATGGATGCCTGGCTACTGCTGCTTGGGCTCGAAACGCTCGCGCTACGTATGGAGGCGCATGTGCGCAACGCGCAAGCGGTCGCCGAGTTTCTGCGTAGCCGGCCGGAGGTTGCGTGGGTGAGCTATACGAAGGGCGCGGTCTTCGCGTTCGGCATCAAGGGCGGACGCGAAGCGGCACGGCGTTTCATCGACGCGCTCGAGCTGTGGAGTCATCTCGCCAACGTCGGCGATGCCAAGAGCCTCGTCATCCATCCCGCCTCGACGACGCACTCTCAGCTCTCGGACGACGAGCTGCGCAACGCCGGGGTGCCTCCGGAGAGTATTCGTCTCTCGGTCGGCTTGGAAGACGTCGAGGACTTGGAGTGGGATCTCGATCGCGCGCTGAAAATTGCAAGCGGTCCCTCGACTTCGCTCGCTCACGCTCGCTCCGCTCGGGATGACAGAGTGAAGGCCCCCACCGATCGCGATGACAGAACAGGGGCAAGGAAGTGATCCTCAGGACGCCCGGCGAGCGCGAGTCGCTTCTCGAGCGGAGCCGCAAGGTCGCGATGGTGGGCGCATCGTCCAACGCCTTGCGCCCAAGCTATACCGTCTTCTCCTATCTACGTACGCAGACGCCGTTCGACGTCGCGCCGATCAACCCGACGATTCGCGAGATCGACGGCATCGCCGCCTATCCCTCGCTCGAGGCCTACGCGCGAGCTCGCGGCGCACCCGATATAGTGGACGTCTTTCGGCGCCCGAGCGAGCTTGTCGCTGTGACACGCGAGGCGATCGCAGCCGCTGCGAAGGCGATTTGGTTCCAGTACGGCGTCATCAACGACGAGGCGATCCGCATTGCCGATGGAGCAGGACTCGATGTTGTCGTCGACCGGTGCATGAAGGTCGAGTATGCTCGTTTTCACGGCGGCCTCACGACGAGCGGCCTCAACAGCGGCGTCATCACGAGCCGTTGGCGTTCCCTGTCATCCTGAGCGTAGCGAACGAAGTGAGCGGAGTCGAAGGACCGGCGAAACCATTACGCGACGAGATCCTTGCCGTCATCGAGGCGTGGCACGAGCGGGGCACGGAGCTCTCCGACGACGAGTTCAGCGATCTTGCGTTGCGTATCGTCGCTTATCAATTGCAGAGCAACGAGCCATACGCGAGGTATTGCGCCGCCAAAGGCGTGACGCGCGGGCGAATGCCGCGCTCCTGGCGTGAGATTACACCGGTCCCGGCGGCAGCATATAAGGAAGCGCTGCTCGCAACGTTCGATCCCGCGACGGCCGCGCTCACCTTCGAAACGAGCGGCACGACAGAGGGAAAGCACGGAAAGCATTACATGGAGAGCAGCGAGCTCTACGATGCAGCGCTCCTGGCAGGCTTCGATCGCTTCATGCTCCCCGACGACGCGCGTCTACACTACCTAAATCTCGTGCCGAATCCGGCCGAGAAGCCGCATTCTTCTCTCGGCTACATGATGGCCCGCGTCGCCGAGTCACGCGGCAGCGGCAGGACCGGCTGGTACGTACGCGGTGATGCGTTGCTCCTCGAGAAACTCTTCGAAGATCTCCGCGATACCGTCGCGCACGCCCAATCGGTCTGCATCGCAGCGACGGCCTTTGCACTGCTTGCTTTCCTCGACGCGGCTGAGGCGCAACGCCTGCGCTTTCCCCTCCCTCCGGGCTCTCGAATCATGGAGACCGGTGGATTCAAAGGACGCACGCGCACCATCTCACGCGACGAGCTTTACGCACGCACCGCTGCGTGCTTCGGTATTCCCGAGTCGCACGTCGTCGCAGAATACGGGATGACCGAGCTCACCTCGCAATGGTACGACGCTATCGCTCCTGCCGGTCCCCCGACTGCGGGCCTTCGGCCCTTCGCTCGGGATGACAAACCACAGGCCTTCGCTCGGGATGACAAAGCACGGCGAAAGCTGGGGCCGACCTGGTTGCGGGCCAGGGCCGTCGCCCCCGACGGTACGACCTTACCTGACGGAGTCGTCGGCGCTCTCGCGCACGTCGATCTCGCAAACCTCTGGTCGTGCGTTGCAGTACAAACGCAGGACCTCGGCGCCTGCTTCGGCCGCGAGGTCGTGCTCATCGGTCGCGAGCACGGCGCTGAGCTACGCGGCTGCTCCCTCGACGCCGAGAGCCTTGCGGCTCGCTAATCGTACCGCCGGCGCGATCGCAGATGCGGCTGCACGTTGGTGCAACGCTGACTTTCCGCCGCGTGTGCGTGCCCTGAACCGAGTTTGCGAGCGCACCGGCTACAGTGTTCCCGTTGTCGAGTATGCAATCGACGCCCTCTTCTCGTCGATAACGCTCGAAGCAATCGATACGGTCATGCGAGGTGAGCTCGGCAGCGCGCACGTCGAGCCGGTTGGCCCTGTCGCCGTTGTTTCGAGTCGGACGACGATCGGTGTCGCGATCGTTCCCGCGCTCTTCGCGCTTTGCGCGGGCTGCGACGTGCATGTCAAAGACCGCGAGGACGCCCTCGTCACCGCCTTCTTCGAAACCCTCGCCGAGGAGGACTCACGCTTCGCCGTGAGCGCGCGCGCGTCGCAATGGTGCGGCGAAGCGCAGGCGCATGATCTTCGCCTATACGCCGCGGTTGTCGCTTTCGGCACCGATGAGACACTACGTGCGATCCGTGCGCAGCTCGCACCGGGGGCTCGCTTCATCCCCTACGGTCCCAAAGCGTCGATCGGTTACGTCACGCGCGAAGCACTGAGCGATTCGAACGTGACTCGTGCGATCTCCCAGGGTGCGGCGCGTGATCTCGTGCTCTACGAAGGCCAGGGCTGCCTCTCGCTACACGCTCTCTTCGTGGAGCGCAACGCCACCCTTGGTCCGCAGGCGTTCGCGGGTCTCCTCGCTTCGGCGATCGAGCGCGCGAATATCGAGTTTCCCATCGGCCAGCGCGACGCCGCCACCGAGGCGCGCATCGCAACTGAGCGGGATCTTGCGCTCTTCCGCGACACGGTCTCCTATTCGAATGCGCAGGCCTCGTTTCTGCTCGAGTTGGGCGAGCCGGATCGCGCCCCTGCTTTCCTTCCGCGCGTGCTCGCGGTACATGCCGTCGATGGTCCGAACGATATGCGTGCTTACGTCCAGCGCCATTCTCTTCCACTCGAAGCCTGTGCCGTCGCCGGCCATCGCGACGACGTTTTCGCGGCGGCGATCGCGGCCGGCGCGAATCGCGTGGCAGCGTTCGGCGAGCTGCAACGTCCGCCGCTTGACGTCAAGCACGGCGGAAGGCCGCGCGTCGCGGAGTTCGTCCGCTGAGAGAAATCCCCGGGCCCCGCTCGAAGCTGCTGCGCGGGCGCCTTGCGGCGCGAGAGTCGCGCAACGTTACGTATCTCGGTGATGATTTCCCCATCTTTTGGGAGTCGGCAAGCCGTGCGAGCGTCGCCGACGTCGACGGTAACCGATATACGGATCTGACGGCCGCGTTTGGCGTCGGAGCGGTTGGCCATGCAAATCCGCGCGTCGCGACTGCGATCGCGGAGCAAGCGCAGCGCCTCATGCACGGGATGGGCGACGTCCATCCCACCGAGGTGCGGGTGCGCTTCCTCGAGCGTCTCGCCCAGATCGTGCCGTCGCCGCTCTCAAAGGCTTTTCTCGCCACGACCGGCTCCGAGGCGATCGAGGCCGCGATGAAAACCGCGGCGCTCGCAACAGGAAAGCCGAGTTTCGCCTCCTTCTCGGGCGCCTATCACGGGCTCTCGGTCGGAGCGCTCGCGCTTTGCGGAATCGAACGTTTTCGCGAGCCCTTCGACGGCATGCTGCCGGTGCGCCCGCTTCTTCTCGGGTTTCCGCGCTCCTCGACACCACTCGACGATGCACTCGCCGCAACGCGAGCTGCGCTCGGCGCGCGTCGCGATCTCGCCGCCCTCTTCGTCGAGCCGATTCAAGCGCGAGGCGGCATGATCGTTCCACCGTTCGGATATCTGCGCGGCCTGCGAACGATCTGCGACGAGCTCGGCATTCTGCTCGTCTTCGATGAAATCTACACTGGATTCGGTCGAACCGGAGAATGGTTCGCCTGCCTGTACGAAGGCGTCGAGCCCGATATTCTCTGTCTCGGCAAAGCGGCCGGCGGCGGTTTCCCGATCAGTGCGATGGTCGCGAGCGACTCCGTCATGGACGCCTGGCCTATCTCCGAAGGAGAGGCGCTGCATACGTCGACGTACTTGGGCAATCCTATGGGCTGCGCCGCCGCTCTTGCAACGATCGAGGAAATCGAACGGCTGGGACTCTGCGCACGCGCAAAACGTCTCGGTGAAGATATCGCGCCTATGCTTGACTCTATTGCGCGCCTCGATAGCGTCGTCGAGGTTCGCGGACGCGGCATGATGTGGGGTATCGAACTACACGACGGCGTCGCGGCGGCACGCGCCGTCAAGATCGGGCTGCGTAGCGGCCTCATCCTCTTGCAAACAGGCGTACGCGGCGAGGTGATTTCATTGACGCCGCCGCTCGTCATCGGAGAAGAGGAACTCGAGCGCGCACTCTCTCTGCTGAGGGACCTTCTCGCTGCGTCCTAGAACTGCGCCATGGTAACAATGAGCAAGCTGCGGATCGGCATCGTCGGCGCGGGATTTGGTGTGCGAGCGCATCTTCCCGCCCTCCTCGCGCACCCACGGTTTGACGTCGTCGCGCTCGCCTCGCCGCATTCGGCCCAGCGCATTGCGAGCGAACGCGGCATCGCTCATGCGTTTACGTCATGCGAAGAGATGCTGCGCGGGTGCGAGCTGGACGCCATCACGGTCGCCTCTCCTCCCTTCGCGCATCGCGATGACGTGCTCGCGGTGCTCGGTGCGCGCAAGCACGTCCTCTGCGAAAAGCCTTTTGCGCTCAACGTTGCCCAGGCACGCGAGATGCTCGAGGCCTCGCAGCGGGCCGGAACCGTCTGCGCAGTCTCGCACGAGTTTCGCTGGGTGCCCGCACGACAGGCGATCAAAGAGATGATCGTCAACGGACACGTGAAGCCATTGCGCGAGATCGAGATAACGCAGCTCTCGGACTTCCTTCGCCTTCAGGGGACGCGCGAACGCGGGTGGTGGTTCGATCGCGAGCGCGGCGGCGGCATCGCCGGCGCTCTTCTCTCGCACGTCATCGATATGGCAAGCTGGCTTGCGGCGCGCGCGCCGCAACGCGCAACCGGCTACATTCGCACGGCAAATCCGCAGCGACGGGACGCGAAGGGTGACTTCACCTCGACGGTCGATGACGGTGCCTTTGCGCTCGTCGATTACGGCGACGGGCTCGTTGCGCGGCTCACCGTCGACGCGACGACCGCGCAAAACTCATTTACGCTCGCCGTGCACGCCGAGAATCGCACCGCGGTCGAGAGCGGCAAGAGCGCAACCGAGACGACGCTCTACAGCATCGATGCCGACGAGACCTCGGAACTGCAGTGCAAAGCATCACCATACGCGCACCTTACCTCCGTGCAGCCGAATGTGCCCTACCTCATGGAGCTCTACGACAACTTCGCCGCCGCGATCGGCGGCGCGCCGCATTCGCTGCCGAGCTTCGCCGAGGCAGTCGAGACACAGAAGGTCCTGGCCGCGATCGGCTTCAGCGTCTAGTGTGCCCTACGGAACCGGTTCCGGAGTCGGCGTAGCGCTGTCGCCGACGGCCACCGCCATCGCACGGTAGATGTTCAATCTACCGCAACCCTCGTCGGAGCCGTAGGTCGAGCCGAGATCATCGGAGGTCGAACACAGCAATGCTTTGATCTCCGCCGGCGACTTGTAGGACGAGTTCCCTATCGAGAGGATGAGCGCAGCCGCCCCGGCGACGTGCGGGGTCGCCATCGACGTTCCGTCGATGAGGATTCGGCAATCTGCCGTTCCGGAATCCGTCGGGTAATCTCCCTCGCAGTTCCCTGCGTCATTTGCCGTGAACGGCGTTGTCGTCCAGATATTCTCGATCCAGTGAAGGTCGTCCGCATCGTCGTCGTTTTCCGCGTCGCCTCCAGGCGCTACGATACCCCACGCTGACGAGCTTTGATAATCGCGCGCGGGAGATCCGTACTGCGAGTACCCGGCAACGTACTCCAGCGGAGCGGCAACCGTACCGTCCGAATCGAACTGCGGAGTACCGACATCGGAGCCGTCAGCCAGACCCGTCGCACCGACCGCAATGACGCCGCTGCCGCAGGCCGGCGCATCGATGCCCGTCTGCACCGGAGGCTCGCCGTCGGGGCCGTTATTGCCGGCCGCGGCCACAACGGTGATCCCGTCGCTAATCGCCGCCTGCACGGCGGGACCTTCATATGGATCGGGATCGATGCCGTTAGGACAGCACTCCTGATTCGTCGCTTCATCGCAGCCGCCGAGGCTCATGCTGATGACGTTCACGCCCTTGGAGATCGCGTCGTCGATCGCCGAGGCGATGTCCGTCGTGTCCGCACTGCAGGTGTTGTCTGGATTATCTCCGAGGCAGCTGTTGTCCGGCGTCGGAAAGACGCGATAACCATAGATCACCACATCTCCCCCCGCACCGGCAAATCCGATGCCGCTGTTCAGCTCGGCGGCCGCGATTCCGCTCACATCGGTGCCGTGGCCGAGCGGATCGGTTGTGTAGTTCGATGTGGATTGCGAGCCGTCATACGTGATGAAGCACTTCTGATAGGTGATCTTCGAGCTGAGCTCCGGGTGCTGCGTATCTTCGCCCGTGTCGATGATCGCGATTTTTATCGACGAGGATCCGAGCGCACTCGCGTTCGTGATGCCGCTCCCGTTCCCGCTCTGGCTGTACTCAAAAGCATCGCCCAGGCCGATTGCGTGCATGTCCCACTGGCCGGGAACGTCGTTTGACTCTTCGTACGGCCCGACGTGGTACGTCGACGGCGGGTCTGTAGCACCCGGCGTGGGCGCGACCGTCGTGCTGAAGCCGTTGAAATACGGGTTGTTCGGCCAGTACTGCTGTGAAACGGTCAACCCTTGTCGCCTACCGACGAAGCCCACTTCCTTTACGCCCGGCTCACTGCGCAGTGATGACTCGATCGCGGTGCCGCTTGCCGACGGAACGGAGAGCAGGTGCACCGTGATGCCGACGTGCGCGAAGACCGTGGAATGCACGAAGGTCGCGCCCAAGCCCTGCTCCCGTGCAACGAGCGCGTTATGCTGCGCCGCCTCCATTTGACTCGAATACGCGACGCCAAGCAGTGTCGTAGAGGGTGCCGGCCCATGCCCGCGTCCAAAACCCGTGTGCGGCGCCTCGCTAGTTGCAGATGCGACTCCGCCGTTACGCGCAACGCTCGTATCGGTATCGCTGCTCGGACAGATGTAGTTTGCCGCCGTGCTCGACGTCGGGCTGGGTGCGGGCGCGCTGCTCCCGCCTCCGCCGCCGCCGCCACCGCCGCAAGCAGATAGAAGGGACATCCCACAGGCGAGGGCGACCGCACGAACGCTTGGGTGATACGGCATGACTCTAGCTCCTATCTGAAGTTACGGTTTCTCTCCCGGCAGCTGAACAGTAGCTTCTCAATCTTTACAATATTCCCCATAGCAAGCTGAGCGCGGCCTGGGTGGCTCGCACTTGAACGTCCTCGCGATCGCCGGGGAACTTCATGGAAAGGCTTCGTTTGCCATCCGGCCACGCAAGCGCTAGCCAGACGAGGCCGACCGGCTTCTCTTCCGTGCCGCCGTCCGGACCCGCGACGCCCGTCGTCGCAAGCGCGATATCCGCACCGAAGCGACGGCAAGCACCAACCGCCATCGCGACCGCGGTCTCCTCGCTCACGGCGCCGTGCTCAGCGATGATTTCCGGAGCGACGCCGAGGAGCGCCGTCTTCGCGCCGTTTTCATACGCGACCACGTCGCCCGCAAACACCGTCGAGGCGCCGGGGACGCTGGTGATCGCGGCTGCGATGCGTCCGCCGGTGCACGACTCCGCGACCGCGAGGCGCCACCCACGCGCTTGCAATCGTTCCAAGATCGCGCCCGGTAGCGTCTCCTCATCGCTGCCGAAGATGTGCCCCTGCAAACGCTCTCGCAGCTGAGCCTCGAGCGATGCAATCATCTCCGTAGCGCGCGCATCGCTGGGCGCCTTCGCCATGATTTTCACGTCGCAGGTGCCCCGGTGAGCGAGCAACGCTACCTTCGGATTCTCACCCGTACGGAAGAGGTCATCGATGCGATGATCGATCTCCGATTCGCCGAGGCCGGTGACGTGCAGTACTCGCGTGACGATACGCTCGTCGGTCGCGAGGCGTTCGCGCAGCCACGGAACGAGCCGTTCGACGAGCATCGTCTTCATCTCGTGCGGCACGCCAGGAAGACATGCGACGAATCTACCGTCGCTGCGCGACGCGACAAAACCCGGCGCGGTCCCACGGGGGTTTTCGAGCACGACGCTGCCACGCGGCATATCCGCCTGTTTGCGATTGTTCTCGCGCATCGGTCGGCCGATTGACGCGAAGAAGCGCTCCATACGCTCGATCGTCGCCTCGTCACGCTCGCAGTCGATGCCGAGCGCATCGCACACCCCTTCGCGCGTCACATCGTCTACGGTAGGTCCCAGCCCGCCACTGGTGATGACTCCGTCCGCGCGCTCGAGCGCTGCCCGTATCGCCGATGCAATGCGCGCTCGGTTGTCGCCGGCCGTATGCATCGCATGGACGTCGATTCCCGCATCGGATAAGCATTGCGCGATGAACGGCGTGTTCGTGTCGACGAGCTGCCCTAACAGCAGCTCCGTCCCGACGGCGATGATCTCGACGCAAGGCATCGCCGAGCCTTTTCTACCCTCCACGACGCGATGCCGGTTCTTGACAATCCGTAACCATATGGTTACACTAAGGGTAACCCAATGGTTACGCACGCACGACAGGGCGAGGTGTTCCGCGCGGTCGCCGACCCCACGCGCCGGGAGATTCTTCGCCTGTTGCGCGGTAGCAGGCTCTCGGTTGGCGAGCTCGCGCGCAACTTCCGCACTAGCCGCCCGGCAATCTCAAAGCATCTTCGCCTTCTGCGCGAGGCCGGTCTGGTACGAACGCACCAACGCGGTGCGACGCGGCTGTGCGAGCTCAACGCGGTGCCGCTGCGCGATATTCGCGAGTGGCTCCGCGAATACGAGAGGTTCTGGACACAGAACCTGCATCAGCTCAAACGCTATGTTGAGGAGAACCCATGAACCGGACTGATGATACAGTCGTAGTCGAAGTCGAGATCGATGCGCCGGCCGAGCGCGTCTGGCGGGCACTCATCGATCCGGGTGAACGCGTGCAATGGTGGGGAAAGGGCCAGGCGAGGACGACGCACGTCGACTCCGACCTGCGCCCGGGCGGCACGTGGGTGCAGCACGTCGATGCATACGGGACGCCGCATACGATTTCAGGCGTCTATCGCGAGGTCGTGCCGCCCTCCGTGCTCTCCTTCACTTGGAACCCCACGTGGGGCGGCGCTGAGTCACTCGTGCGCTTCGACATCATCCCCAAAGGCGCGAAGAGCACCGTCCGTGTGACGCACTCGGAGCTTGCTACCGAGGACGAACGCAAGAACTATCGCAATGGTTGGGGCTTCAACCTCAAACTCCTCAAGGAGCACAGCGAGGCCGAGGCCTAGAAACTCTGCGCCGTGCGCGCAATGGTGCTCGATCGCCCGCAGACTCCTCTACGCGAGCTGCAGATGGCGCAGCCCGTCCCGGGGAACGGGCAGGTTCTCGTGCGCGTTCTCGCTTGCGGCGTCTGCCGTACCGATCTGCATGTCATCGACGCGGACCTCAGCGACCCAAAGCTCCCCGTCGTCCTTGGACATGAGATTGTCGGACGCGTCGCCGCAGCCGGCCCCGGTGCGGAGCGGTTCGCAGTGGGAGCCCGCGTCGGTGTTCCTTGGCTCGGGTGGACGGATGGAACGTGCGAATACTGCGCGAGTGGTCGCGAGAACCTTTGCGATCGGGCACAATTCACCGGCTACACGATCGACGGCGGTTACGCGGAGTACACCGTCGCCGACGAGCGCTTCTGCTTTCCGATTCCGGAAGCGTACAGCGACGTCGAGGCGGCACCGCTCATGTGTGCAGGCCTCATCGGCTACCGCTCCCTACGGCTCGCGGGCGACGGCCAACGAATAGGTCTTTATGGTTTCGGTGCATCGGCGCACATCATCGTGCAGGTCGCGCTGCATCAAGGACGGCGCGTCTTCGCCTTTACCAAAGCCGGTGACGATGCGGGGCAGCGGTTTGCGCGGTCGCTCGGCGCCGTGTGGGCAGGAGATTCGACGCAGCAACCGCCCGAGGCGCTTGACGCGGCGATCATCTTCGCCCCCGTCGGCGAGCTCGTTCCGATAGCCCTCGCTGCCACGCGCAAGGGCGGCGCCGTCGTCTGCGCCGGCATCCACATGAGCGCCATACCGAGCTTCTCGTACGATCTCTTATGGGAAGAACGCGTTATTCGCTCCGTCGCAAATCTCACTCGACTCGATGGCGACGAGTTCCTCACGCTTGCGCCGCGGATTCCCGTGCGCACGACCACGACACCGGTGCCCCTGCGGGAGGCGAACGCCGCACTCCGGCGCATGCGCGAAGGCCGCCTCGAGGGAGCTATCGTGCTCGTGCCCTAGGTTCCCTAAGGCTCAAACCACTCCGGATAACGGAACGCCACCTCCGCTTCGAACCCCGTAGCGGCCTCGATTGCCGCTCCGCGGCGCAACGCGGACTCCTCCGGCAGCGGATGCTCTTCCCGCGTACGCTCGCGCCGCTCCGCGAGGACGCCGATAAATCGCTCGAATTTCGTATCCATCACCTTCTGCAGCGCCTTCTTGAGAACTTTTCCGACGCGCGGTGCAAGACCGGCGGTCGAGATCGCGACGCGCACGGGACCGGCCTTAGCAATTGCCGCCATCGCAACGAAGCCGTACTTCGGCTGATCGATACAGCAAAGCAGCGTGCGGTGCTTATCCGCTAGCTCGCGTAGGCGCTCTGACAGGGCTTCATCCTGCGGTGTCGATATGACGAAGAACGCCTCCGCAATGTCCTCTTCTCGCACATCCTCGCCGCGCGTAATGCGCCCCACGTCGGCGCCTGCCTCCGCGAGCGCAGCGGATTTCTCCACCGCTTCCCGGTCGTCTGCGGCGCCGATAACCACGCATCTCCTTCCGACGAGATTCAGGCTTACTGGAAAGAAAATGCGCATGCTCATCCTCTTCAATAATCGACCGGGCGGAGGTAGAACTCGTTGATCGCGGTGTTCGAGAGCATTGCGGTCGTGGGCAGGTGACGCTTCCAGTGCGTGCCGTCGACGCGCCGCCGGATGAGCTTTACCTCGGCCTCTTTGAAGCCGCGCTCGATCAGCTGCTCGTCGGAGTAGCCGAGGAGCAGCTGCGAGAGAATGGCGTCGGCCCGAGCGTAGCTAATGCCGAGGTCGGCTTCGTCGGTCTGGTTCGCCTCCAAGTCCGCCGTCGGCGCTTTCTCGATCAGGCGTTGCGGCACACCGAGGTAGCGCGCGAGCTCCCACACTTGTGATTTGAAGAGATCTCCGAGCGGATTTACCGGCGGCGTGTCATCGGCATGCCACGTGAAGTATCCGAGGAGCCTCTCCGTCTTGTTTCCCGTGCCGACCGGAAGCGCCTCGAGCTTCGCCGATTGATCGAAGAGCACGACCATCCGCATCCGCGCCATCACGTTTCCACGCCGGCGTGCATCCGCATCCGGCTCGTGACGTAGGTACCCGTCGACGGCCTCGGTGATCTCGATCGTGCGCGACTCGATGCCGAGATCGTCGATCACGAGCTGCGCATCGCTGAGGCTTTGCGGGCTCGACGTTACATACGGCATGCGGATCGCGTAGACGTTGCGTGGCCCGAGAGCACGCGCGCACAGATAGGCCGTTACGGCGGAGTCGACACCACCCGAGAGCCCGATCACGGCGCGCTCGAGTCCCCTGCGCACGCACATCTCGTCGCGTAGAAAGGCGACGAGCCACATCGTCGCGACGCTCGCCTCGATTCCTGGCGGACCGACCGAGGGATGCGGCGCCTTAATAAGCGTGTACGTCATGTCCGTGCACGCGGTAAGGGAAGCTCGTCGTCGAGCAAGAGGTCGGGGAGCACGGCGTCGAGGTCGCCCAGCAGCGGCAGCGTCGCCCGCGCAACATCGATCTCGCCGAGGTCGAGGTCTGCAAGAAGAATACACGGCTCCGTCGGCGGAGCCATGACGAGCACATCGCCGTGCGGGTCGATCACACATGAAGAGCCGGTCATTCCTTTGCCGCCCTCAAAGCCGGTCAAGCCGGCATACAGAATGAAGAGCCCGTGCTCGGAGGCTGTGGTCGTAAGAACCTCTCGCCAACGGAGAATCGAGCCGAGCTCTCCCTCCGAGTCGATGCCGCGGCCCGGTGCGGCGCTTGGAACGATGAGGACACTTGCGCCCTTGATTGCTGCGATCGTCGGCATGAGGGCGTGCCAGACATCTTCACAGATCAAGATCGCCAGCTTTCCGAAGCGCGTCTCGAAGACGCCCAGCTTGCGCCCGCGCGAGAGAAAGCGCTCCTCGTCGAAGACGCCGTAGGTCGGGAGAAACATCTTGCGGTGACGGTGGATGATTCGTGCCTCGCCGCCCTCGATCTCAAGATAGAGTGCGGCGTTGTAGTACGTTCCCTCGTCGTTCTCGAAGAATCCACAGACGAGATCGACGCGTCTGTTGCCGCACGCCTCGCTCCACGTACGCGCGAGGTCATCGGCGAAGCGTCGCGCCGGCAGCGCGATTTCGTACACCGCTCCTTCCAGGAAGTACCCGGAGAGCGCAGCCTCCGGAAGCACGACGAGCTGCGTACCTTCGCCGACCTCGGCGAAGGCCGGTTGAAGATTCCGGAGATTCTCGGTGTAGCGTCCCTTGAGCGGTTTGGTCTGGACGAGCGCAACCTGAAGGTGTTGCGCACTCGCCGTGACGTTACGAGGCGGTTCCACTGGTGGCAACTTCCATCTGCTCGTCCCCCGGCGCCTTCAACCCGATCTGCGCCGCGCACTCCTCCGCCGGATACGTCCATATCTCGGCAAGCGTCGGGTGCAGGTGTGGAATCCGCATGAAATCTTGCACGGTTGACCGATAGTGCATGGCGACGATGACCTCATGAATGAGCTCCGAGCCCTGCGCCCCGACGACGGTCGCTCCCAGGATCTCACCGCCGTCAGCATCGGCCGTCATCTTCACAAATCCCGTCGTCTTGCCTAGGCACATCGCCTTGCCGTGCTCGGCGAAGTCGTACCGTCCCACGACGTACTGCGCTCCTGCGGCCTTGAGCGCTTTCTCACTTTTTCCGACGCGGGCTACTTGCGGGTCGCAGAAGATCGTATGCGCGGACATCGTACGATAGTCCGCGATCTCCGCCGTGCCGAGCACCGCATTGCGTGCGGCGACTTCACCTTGGTAGATGGCGACGTGCACGAGCAGGAACTCAGCCGTTACGTCGCCGATCGCAAAGACGTTGGGCGTGCTCGTTCGCAGGCTCTCGTCCACGGCGATTCCCTGCATCCCATCGTAGCGGACGCCCGCGCGCTCGAGATCGAGCCCTTCCACGTTTGGAACGCGGCCGAGCGCATAGAAGATCTCTTCCGCAGGAATCTCCCGATGCTCCGGTCCCTGTATCTTCACGATCTTCTCGTTGCCCCGGCGAGAGACCGAGAGTACCTTAGCGTGCTTGACGACCTCGATGCCCTCGTGCACGAACGCGTCGGTGAGCGCCGTGCCGACGTCCTCGTCGAAATGGCTCAAGAGCTGTCCGCTGCGAATCACCATGGTCGTGCGCGCCCCCATGCGCGCGAGGAACTGCCCGAGCTCGCATGCGGTGTAGCCGCCGCCGAGCACGACGACGGAAGCCGGGATGCGCTCGAGCTCCAGCACCGCGTCGCTGTCGAGGTAGCCTGTTTCAGCAAGACCTGGGATGAGTGCCGGCGCCGTAAGACTACCCGTCGCGACGATGAATGATTTCGCCTCTAGGGTAACGCCTTCATCACGAGCGTTCTGCCTGACAAGAATTTCATTCGGAGAGAGGAACCTCGCCGCGCCCTCGTAGAGCGGAAATGTGCTGATGCCATCGATGCGATACTCGGCGAACGATCGGACGAGGCCGCGCTTGCGCGCCGCGATGAAGGGCATATCGATGCTGACACCCTCGATACCGACGCCGAGAGTGTGCGCCTCGCGAGCGTCGTGCGCAACGTCGGACGATGCCAGGAACGCCTTACTCGGCATACACCCGCGAAGGATGCAGAGGCCACCGAGTGGGCCGCGATCGACCAGCGCTACCCGCGCGCCGCAGTCACGCGCCGTGCGCGCGGCAGCGTATCCGCCCGAGCCTGCGCCGACGACCACGAGGTCGTACGCTTCACGCTTCATGCAGGGAGGCGATGCGTTGCGTCAACGAACCGGACGACTCCCGCGGACTGCACGAGGATCGAGTGCGTCTGCGCGTAGCCGTCAACGATGCGTACACCCTTCACGAGATCGCCGTCGGTAATTCCCGTCGCGCAGAAGAGTGCATCGCCGGCGACCAGATCGTCGAGCGTCAAAACGCGTTTCAGGTCCCCAAATCCCATCGCCTTCGCCCGCGCGGCTTCCTCGTCGCTACGCGGCATCAAGCGCCCGAGGAAGTTTCCGCCCAAGCACTTGATGGCAACTGCCGCGAGTACGCCTTCAGGCGCTCCTCCGATCCCCATCGCGACGTGAATGCCCGTATTTGGGAGCGCGGTCGCGATGCAGGCATCGACGTCCCCGTCCGAGATCAGCCGAATGCGAGCGCCGGATGCACGAACTTCCTTGATGAGTTCGGCGTGGCGCGGGCGATCGAGGATGATCACGCAGAGGTCCTCGATGCGCTTGTCCATCGCGCGCGCGACTGCGTCGAGATTTTCCTTTACCGAAACGTCGAGGTCGATCACGGTCGCTGCTTTCGGGCCGACGGCGAGCTTTTGCATGTAGGAATCCGGTGCGTGAAGGAGCGCGCCTCGATCTGCAACGGCGAGCACCGCGATCGAGTTCGGCAAACCATTTGCAACGAGATTCGTTCCTTCGATCGGATCGACGGCGATATCGACTTCGTAGCCGCCGCGCCCGAGTTGCTCGCCGATGTAGAGCATCGGCGCCTCATCCCGTTCCCCCTCGCCGATCACGATGCGTCCCGAGATCGCCATCTCACCCAGACGCTCGCGCATACGCTCGACGGCGGCCCCGTCGGCAATATTGCGCTCACCGCGCCCAAGCCACCGTGACGCTGCGATTGCAGCGCTCTCAGTCACCTTTACGAAGTCGAGCGAGTTGATCATCTCTTGTGCCCTAGCCGAGGCTACAAGGGAAGCGGCACATTTCCTTTTAATGGAGCGCCCATGTCCGCTGAGCCGCACGCACAGCCCCTGCGATCGCGAACGCTCAACATGGAAGATCTCCTCGCGGGAGGACGCATTTCAGCGCTCATCGTCCTCGCGGCCGGTGTCACGCTGGGCTTCTTTTTTTGGTACGGCATTCTCGTACCGCGACACGGTGGCGCCCTCGCCGAGGTCGGCCTGCTCCTCGGCGTTCCCTGCGTTACCATACTCTCGCTATGGGTATGGCAGGCCTACGCGAGGTACTTCTCGCGCCGATCCGGCGTAAAGCTATCCCACAGCCTTCGTTACGACGCCGTCACGTGGCTCCCGTTCCTCCTGCTCTGGCTCACGTTCTTCGTCAATCCGGCGCTCGCGAGCAGCGGACGCCTCTTCGCGCTGGGGCTCGCCCTCTTCGGCGTCGTCAAGGTTTTAATCGCAGCACGCTTCAATCAGACCGTGCGCGAGGTACTCGTCGACTTTCTCGTCTCGCGCGCGGCAATCATCGTCATCGCCGAGCTTGCGGCGGTGATTATCGGTCAACGACCCGGAGCCCACGTGCAGGAGTCACGCAATCTCCTGCTTGCCGTCTGGGGACGGTGGGATGCGGTGCACTACCTCACCATTGCGACGCACGGGTACCACGGGATCGAAACCGCGTTCTTTCCCTTCTATCCGCTCTTGATCCGCATTCTCGGCTTCTTTACGGCGAATCACCTCATCGCCGGACTCTTGATTTCGAACGCTTGCTTCTTCTTCGGGTTGCTCTTCCTCTATAAGCTCGTCGAGCACGAGTTCGATCGCGCCGTCGCGCGCCGTGCAATCTTCTACGTCTGCATTTTCCCGACTGCGGTCTACTTCTCTGCCGTCTATCCGGAGTCGCTCTTCTTCTTCCTCACGGTGTCGTCGTTCTACTACATGCGCGCACAGCGCTGGTGGCTCGCCGGCCTTCTCGGTTTCTTCGCGGCCCTCACGCGCTCGGAAGGCATCTTGCTCGTGGTCCCCTTTGCGATCGAGTGGCTCTCGCGCTTCGGCACGCAGCCGCTGCGTGGCCTACGCGATGCCCTAGCGGGCCTGCTCATACCACTCGGTCTCGCGTTCTACATGGCGTACCTGTGGGTGCTGCGCGGTGACCCGCTCTACTTCTCACATGTCCAGAAGCACTGGGGACGCGAGCCAGCGGCGCCGTGGGTGAGCGTCATCACGACGTTCCATCGCATGGCGCACACAGCCTCCGGGTCGGTCGCTGCGAATCAAGGGCTCGAGCTCGCCTTCACGTTTCTCATGATCTTCGTCCTCATTGCCGGATGGCGTCGCCTGCGCCTCTCGTACACCGCCTACATGGGCATCTCGTTGCTCATGCCGATGTGCACATCGAGCCTCATGTCCATGGAGCGCTTCGGCCTCGTCCTCTTCCCGATGTTTGCAATCCTCGCGCGTTGGGGCGAGCGCCCTTGGGCGAACAACATCATCGTCGCCTTCTCGCTGCCTCTCCTCGGCTTGTTCACCGTTCTGTTCGCCAACTGGTACTGGGTTGCGTGATATGATCGCCTCACTCGCGCAACGGCGCGGCATGCGGCAATTCGTGAAATTCTCCGTCGTCGGCGCCTCCGGCTTCATCGTCAACCTCGTCGTCTTCACGGTCCTCCAGCACCTCGACCCGCACCACGCGGAGCTCGCGCACTACGAGCTTCTCTACACGATCGGCTTTTTTAGCGGCGGCATCTCGAACTACTACCTGAACCGTGTTTGGACGTTCCGCTCCAGCGGTCACGCGCTGCGTGAAGGCGCGCAGTTTCTCACGGTCTCAGCTCTCGCGTGGCTCGTCGGCCTCGGGCTCTCCTGGGTGCTCGCCCCGACGCTCGGACACGGACATAAGCTCTGGCTCGTTGCCACGCTCGCCGGCATCATCGTGAACTTCTTCGTGAACAAGTACTGGACGTTCCGCCACGCCCAGTGAACCCTTACCCGGTTCGAAGGAGACGCGCTCCCTGTCGAGACGCTCGTCGCGCGCGTCCCTGCGCGCTCCTGCTCCGCCGCTTTTTCGAAACACCAAAGGAATACGCCATCCATGGCTTTTTCGAAAAAGTCGGAGGCTCTCCAGGGAGCACATCTCCTTCAAACCGATCGCGCAAGAGCACGGTATGAATTTCTTGCTCTTGTCATCCTGAGCGGAGCGAACGCAGTGAGCGCAGTCGAAGGATTTGCCGAAAAGTATTGGCCCTACGCCATGGGCGTTATTCTTCTGGTGGCCCTGCTGTTGCGGCTGCAGCACGTGCACGATCCGCTCCTCGATCATCCTAACTGGCGTCAGGGAGATACCGCGTCGATCGCTCGCAACTTTGCCGAGCTGCGCTACAACCCACTCTATCCCCAGACCGATTACGACGGCCCGCCGCCGAACTACGTCGAGCTCGAGCTGCAGATCCTCCCATTCATCGCGGCGACGCTCTACAAGATCTTCGGCGTGCACGAGCTCTTCGGGCGCCTTCTGGCGATCCTGTTCTCGCTCGGAAGCATCGTGCTCGTCGGCGGCTTTGCGCGCCGGCTCTATGCGTCGAGCTTCGCGGGAATCGTCGCCGCGGCGTTCCTGGCATTCTTTCCAGGCAGCGTCTACTACGGGCGCACGTTTACGCCCGACGTCGTCATGGTCTTCTTCCTCGTCGCCGCGCTCTGGGCGAGCTTCGAGCTGCTCCACGGTTCGATGAGAAGCACTGCCTTCGTCACCGCGACACTTGCCCTCGCGTATCTTGCGAAGCCGGTTGCCGTGCTCGGTATCGTGCCTCTTACGGGAATGATCTGGGAGAGACGAGCCCGCAGCGCTCGCGACGCAATCGTGCACGCCGTGCTCCTGCTCGTTCCGCTCGCGATCCTTTGGCTCTACGATCGTGCCGTCGCCTCGCATGCGGAGTGGCACTGGACCAGCGGCATTACTCGCTTACACGTGCTTCCGGCACTCTATGCCGCGTTTTCGAGCTTCCACGCGTTTCGCCACAAAGTGTCACTCTTCTTCGGTGCGCTCGGCCTGCTGCGTATGACGATGCTGGGCACGCTCGGCTTTGCGCTGGCCGTCCTCTCGTGCATCGCAATTCCCTGGACCCGGCCGCGCAGCCGGCTCCTGCTCTGGGGCTGGCTCGTCGGCGGGCTCATCTACACCTTCGTCGTGGTGACGGTCGAACGTGTGGACTACTATCTCTTTCCGCTCCTCCCGCTGGCGGCGCTGGTGATCGGCGGCGCTTCACTGCTTCTCGCTGAGCACACGGCTGAAATCGCGCGCGGTTCGATGACGCCGATCCTGACAGGCGCTGTGGCGCTTGCCGTCCTCGTTGAGGGGCATGTGGACGTCGCGCGCTACTATCACTACGATGCTCCGGCATATGGCGACGCCGTTCTCCTATCGCGTATGCTGCCGGCGCACAGCCTCGTCGTCATGGGGCACTACGGCCCCGACGTCCTTTACTACATCGGGCGCTTCGGATGGGAGGAAGACCCGATGCTATGGACGCCGTTCGACGAGGAGAGCGCGATCCGCAAAGGCGCACGCTACTATATCTCCGTCGAGGACAACCGCCTGCGGCGAAATACCGATCTCTGTGCGTGGCTCTCGCGCTTCCCCGTCGTGCGCGCCGGCACGTGGCGGGTGTACGAGACGGATCCCCACCTCGTTCCCCGCGGCGCGGAGGCATTCTGGGATGCCTTCCGCGTTGCCGATCGTGCGGGGAGCGGTCGCGCGTTCCTCGACGCGCACCACGTCTGCGTTCTACGGAAGCGGTAGGAGCGAGCCGCTCGTCGCCGGTGCCGCCTGCAGCGCTTGCGGCCCCCCGGTTTGCACGAGCTGACGATACGAGATCAGCCGGTTCATGTCGTGCTGCACCTCGAGCTGCAGCTGGTAGCTTCGCTTGATCGCCTGCGTGAGGTCAGCGACGTCGTACGTGTATCCGAAGCGATGGATATTTCTTACGATGAGCGCATTCGCCTCATTCAACCGGAGGTAACTCTGCTCGAGCTCCTGGCCGGCGCGCTGGTAGAGCGGATAGTTTGAGATGACGATTTCCTGCTTGAGTTTTGCGTCGTCGATCTGGCTCTTCCACGCGTCGAGCGTCACGCTGGTCGGATCGACCTTGAGGCCTCCCGCAATCACCGCGAGCGCCTCGTCAAACCGCCCGTGCGTGTACAGAATTTGCGCCTCTTCCGCCGATGCTTCCACGAGCCCGGCTCGCGCAGCCGCGTTGTCCGGGCTCACCCGTAGCGCGAGCGAGTACGCGAGCACGGCATCGGCGGCGTTCCCATCGCCCATCGCGATCTCACCTTGGTGAAGGCGCGTGTTGACGATCCATCGCTCGATCGACCCCGCACAGCCGGTCAACGTGATAAGCATGACACATGCGAGCACTCTTCTTACCTTATCTTCCATGGTTCACCAGATGCGCGACGATTTTTATGGCCTCGGCCGACGGCCAAAGGATGAGCTGCGAGAGCACCCAGCCGAGAATCGCGGTTAGAGCGAGGTAGAAGACCATCGTGCGGACGTCTTCGTGAGGCCGCTCTCCCTTTACCGCTTCGTCGACGATGATCGACGACGTTGGATCGACGAAGAAGGTGTAGGCGACGGTTCCGATACCGTTGATGAGCCCCGACGTGCCGATCGCGGTTCGCGCGACCGAGGGTGCCAGCACGCTTGCGTAGTATGCGGCGACGACGCCGATCGCATAGACGCCCGTCACGACGACGTTGAACACGAGCAGGCGCTTGGGAATGTTCTTCGGCGAAAACGTCCGCAGCTCGGCCCACCCCGGCAGCGTGATGTGGCGGAGAACGTCGAGGATGACGCGTGGGTAGAAGAGTCGTGCGAGGGAATGCGGCAGCGAGCGCGTTCGCTCGAAGGAGCGCACGCCGCGCACGTACATGTACGTGAACATCGGCAGCAGCAGCGCGCCGAGCACCGTCCCCGCGAGTCCGGCAACGATGATGAGTCGTAGCTGGAGTTCAAACGTGTGCTGCACCGAGGGAACCAGCGGCGGCGGCGCACTCCTCACCACATTCGCTGCGTGGTCTGCAAGCGGTCCCAGCATGAGCGTGTAGATCATCGACGATAGGCGGCTCGCGGTCACGAACAGATTGAAGAGCGAGATCGAGGTGGCAACGCGCCCGGTCCGCACGCCCGCCAGCCGTGCCGCGTATGCCCCGATCTGAATTGCTTGTATGACGACGTTGATGCCGAGGGCAACAAAGAGCTGCCACGTCCAGAAGGGCAGCAATGCCATGCCCTCAGGCGGCAAAACGCTGCCGATCGATGACGTTCTCGTCGACCGGGCCGAGGACGCAGAGTCCGAGCCGTTCTTCGGCAAGCAGCTCGCGCGCGAGTTCCTGCACGTCCTGTGCGCTTACTTCATCGACGTGCTGCTCGATCTCCTCGGCAGTCACTTCCCGCCCGAGCGCGAACTCGTTGCGCCCGAGGCGAATCATGCGGCTCGAGCTTGCCTCGAGCGAGAGCGTCAGGCTCCCTTTGATGTGCTCCTTCGCGCAGGAGAGCTCCTCCGCCGAAACACGCTCGTCGCGTGCGCGCGTGAACTGCTCGGCGATGACGTCGATGCAAGAGCGCACGTTGTTGGGCGACGTTCCGGCGTACGCAGCGAAGAGGCCGGCCTCGCGATAGGCCGCTTGGAACGTGTACACCGAATAGACGAGCCCGCGCTTTTCGCGCACTTCTTGAAAGAGGCGGCTCGACATCCCACCGCCGAGCAGCGTGTCCAGCACTGCGAGCGCGTAGCGTCGATCGTCGCGCACGCTCAACCCTTGTGCGCCGATGACAAGGTGCGCCTGCTCCGTATCTTTGCGCTTCACGTAGCTCGCCGGAGTTGCTTGCGGTGACTCGGGCGCAACGAGGATACACGAACCGGTGAACTCGCGAAAGCAATGCTGTACGAGGTCGACGAACGGCTCGTGGTCCACGTTCCCGGCCGCGGTCACGACGACGGCATTGGGGGCATAGTGGCGGTGCATGTGCTCGCGAAGGTGCTGCGGCGTCACGCTCGAGACGGTCTCCGCCGTGCCGATCGTCGGTTCGCCGAGGTCGGAGCCGCTCCACATCGTACGGATGAAGAGATCGTGGATCAACTCGTCGGGTGAGTCCTCGTACATCTTGATCTCTTCCAGGATCACATGCTCCTCTTTTGTCAGTTCCTGCGTCTCGAAGAGCGACCGAAGGAACATATCGGAGAGCACGTCCATCGCGAGCGGGATGTGCCGATCGATGACCTTTGCATAGTAGCACGTCGACTCTTTGTCGGTGAAGGCGTTCAGATTGCCGCCGACTCCGTCCATCGTTTCGGCGATCTGCCGCGCCGTACGCCGCGATGTGCCTTTGAAGAGCATGTGCTCCACGACGTGCGAAATCCCGCGCCGCTCGGGGAGCTCGGCGGCGGAACCGACATCGGCCCAAATCCCGAGCGTCGCAGAGCGAACGGCGGGCATCGACTCGGTGATGACACGTATCCCGCCTGGGAGCGTCGTCTTAGCGTACATGTCCGGCTACCAATCCTGTTTGAAAGCGGCGCGTGCCCAGTCCTCGTCCCAGAACGCCCGCGCCTTCGACGGATCGGTGCCGCGGCGCACGACAAGTGTGAAGACTGGGCGGGTTGTGGGAACCGCGAGGTCGCCGCTCACGATCACGTCCCTTCCGACGCGGATCGGGACGCTTGCCCACACGTCGATCTCCTCGGCCTGCGGTGAGTCCGCGAAGGCGACGGAAACGAGGTGATCTACCTCGCCGACGAACTCGCTGCGGCTCAGCTCGCGGTGGAACTTCACGCCTGAGATCCTCACCCCAATGACCACGTGACCGGTGATGCCGTTCGCAGAGATCTGCGTCACCTCCGCGGGCCACGGGATCGAGAAGATGCGATCCCCGATATTCTCCGCGAGCCGCTTTAGGTTTCCCGTGGCGCGCGCATCGGCGTCGAGCTCTGCAATCCCGGGCATCTCCGCGAGGGCGAGTACGGGAAGCAACGCACATATGAGCAATGCCGAGGGGAGCGTCGCTCGACGTTGCATCAGTACGATTGCGCGAAGTAGGCGCGGACTCTTGCGGGCTCGCCGCATGCGACGCACGTTGCGGTCCCTTCCAACGCGCGCAGGTTTCGCGTCGTCGCGCTCGTCTCCGCTTTGACGAAGGCTTCACACTCCGGGCGCTTGCACCACGGAATGTCGACCATGCCCGAGCGGTTGCGGCAGCGCTCGAAGAACTCGCTCTTTTCGCCCACGACGAACGTATGCGACGTCAGAAACTCGCGCGCCTGCGAGAAGAGACTCACTTGCACGTCCTCGAGCGTCTCACGAACGGCCTCGAGCGCGGCTCCGGTGGGCACCGTGCGCGAGGCTCCTTCTTCTCCTTTGCGCTTGTCCCGGCGCACGATCGTAACGGTTTGGTGCTCGACGTCGCGCGGCCCGATCTCCACGCGTACCGGGACGCCGCGGATTTCCCACTCGGCGTATTTCCAACCCGGCGACTGATCGCGCTCGTCGAGACGCGCGCGTACACCACCGCTCTGCAGCGACGCGAGGACTTTCGGTGCGAGCTCGAGCGCGCGACGGTCGCCTGCCTTGAGGATCGGCACGATCACCGCTTGCACGGGGGCAAGCTTCGGCGGCAGGCGCAAACCGCGGTCGTCGCCATGCGCCATGATGACGGCGCCGAGCATCCGCCACGAAACGCCCCATGAGGTCGTATAGACATGCTTGATCGTGCGATCGCGGTCAGCGAACGTGATGTCGTAAGCCTTGGCGAAGTTTTGCCCAAGATCGTGCGAAGTCCCTGACTGCAGCGCCTTGCCGTCGGGCATGAGTGCTTCAATTGAATACGTCTCCTCCGCCCCTGGAAAACGCTCACCCTCGCTCTTCACCCCCGCGTAGACCGGAAGCGCAGCGACGTTCTCGGAGAAGTCGCGATAGATATCAAGGATGCGCAGCGTTTCCTCGCGCGCGTCCGCAGCACTCGCATGCGCGGTGTGCCCTTCCTGCCAGAGGAACTCCATCGTCCGCAGAAACGGGCGCGTCGCCTTCTCCCAACGCAGGACGTTGCACCATTGGTTGATGAGCACCGGGAGATCTCGGTACGACTCAATCCACTGCGCGTACATCGTTCCGATAATTACCTCCGACGTCGGCCGGA
Organism: Vulcanimicrobiota bacterium; assembly: GCA_030041225.1. Taxonomy (GTDB): domain Bacteria; phylum Vulcanimicrobiota; class Vulcanimicrobiia; order Vulcanimicrobiales; family Vulcanimicrobiaceae; genus Tyrphobacter. The sequence continues at coordinate 49,318 of JASHOG010000128.1, forward strand.
TCGCGAGACGCTCCGTCAGCTCCTCGTTACCGCCCTGCGTCACCCATGCAACCTCGGGAGCGAAGCCCTCGACGTGCGCCGCCTCCTTCATGAGCAAGCTTTCCGGAATCAGCAGCGGAAAGTAGGCATTCTCGTGCCCCGTTGCCTTGAAACGCGCGTCGAGCTCGCGTTGCACGTTCTCCCAGAGGCCGAAACCGTACGGACGCAGCACGACGCAGCCGCGCACCGGTGAGTACGAGACGAGCTCCGCCCGCAGGCAAACCGCGGTGTACCAAGCCGAAAGATCATCTCCTTTCGGCGGAATCTCCTTGACGACGGGTTGCGTGAAGAGCTCGGACACGACCCGCTGCCGTTCGCGCGCATGCGCGCGAGCCCCTCGTATCGAAGGAAGGCGGATGGCCAAGCGAACGCGGATCTACACGCGAACCGGCGACGACGGCACGACCGGCCTCTACAGCGGTGCTCGCGTGCGCAAGAACGACCCGCGTATCGAGGCATACGGGACCGTCGATGAGCTTTCCAGTGCGATCGGCGCCGCCCGAGCGACCCTATTTCGTCATCCCGAGCGAGGCGAAGCGACGTCGGGGGACCACATCGATGCGTGGCTCGCGTGGGTGCAGGACATACTGCTCAATCTCGGCGCGGAGCTCGCGACGCCGAGCGATTCGAAGCGCAGCGCGCCTGCGGTAACGAACGAGGACGTCATGGCACTCGAGCGCGCGATCGACGAGTCCGAGGAGTCTCTCGAGCCGCTCGATACCTTCATCCATCCCGGCGGCTCGCTTCCCGGTGCGATGCTCCATCTCGCTCGTACGATCTGCCGGCGCGCGGAGCGACGTCTTCAAACGCTGCGCGAACGCGATGAGGTGGATTCCAACGCGCTGCGGTATCTCAACCGCTTGAGCGACGCGCTCTTCGTGTGGGCTCGCGCAATGAATGCGGCGCTGGGAGAGCCCGAGCGCCGCTGGAGAAAGGAGAGCACGCCTCCGAGCGCTACGGCGCCGTGAACGCGCCTTCCACTAAAGCCGCGTAGTACGAACCCAACGTCCCGGTCGTCGTGTTGCTCTGAGGCGCTGCGCGGCCCGCGGTCGTAAAGCGCGCGAACGCGCTCGGCAGCGACGGCAGAGACTGCGCATGCGACGAGTGTGACTCCGAAAGCGGGATCGCACTGAAGGCGTCGAGCGTGAAGAGCGGCCCGTATGCTGCGCCGACAAGCCAGTCAACGTTGGCTCCAGCCGCAATCGTCATCGTGGGAAAGCCGCTGAGCGTGATGTTCGGGAAACTATAGTTCGTCGAGCCGCTTGCAGTCACGTAACCGGCGGTGACCGTCGCGTAACCGACGACGCCACTGGTCGTGTCCTCCTGGACGATGCCGTACTCGGTGAAGCCGCCGCTCAAGCCCGAGAAGCCCGTGTAGTCGAGATCGTAAACGGGCGTCGTGCTTGCCGTAACACTTAGCGCGAATGCACTTGTGAGACTGACCGAGGTCGGGGGTGTTTGGTTAAACACCAGGCCGACGTTCAAGTTGGTCGAACTGTCCGCCTCTTCTATGACTCCGTACGTATCCTGCACACCGGTATCGCCGGCGGCAATGCTTGGATAGGAGAGCGGTGACGAGACGCTGTAGGCGAGCTCGACCCCGCTGTCCTGTGGAACATTGATATAATCTGCATACACGTCCAGAAGCGTCTCACCACTCGGCGGCGTGCCTGCCGTCGCGCTCACCGAGCTTCCGAGCGCGTCGCTCGCGGCGAAACTCACGTCCTGCGTCGCCGACCCGGTCGTGAGGTTCACCGCGGGATAGACCTTGGCCGCGAGCAGCGTGCTGCCATCGTAGAGACCCGCGAAGACGTCTTGCTCCGTTGACGTCGTGGCCACACTGTACGTGCCGTTCGGTGATGCCCCGGTTCCGTCGTCCTGCACGAAAATATCCGTCGCAGTGGCGGTTGAGAATCCTGTTTCGCTCGTCGTTCCGCTGAGCGTCGCTGGAAGACCGCTGCTGCCGTCGCATTCAATTATCGGGGTGCTCGTCTCTTTAGAGGTCGCCTGATAGATATTCACTTCGGTCGGATCGGAACCGCATATCCATGCCACGCCATAGGCGCCGCTCGATCCTACTTGAAACTGCTGCGATCCCGGTAGGACCTGCCATGCGCCGTTGGGGCTGCTCTGGTATGCGACGGTCGTAAAGGTTCCGCCGAAATTGCTCACTTCATCGACGGAAACCGTCGGTCCCGCGGGCGGGTTGACCACGCTTCCCGAGCTCGTACAACCCGCGAGCAACGCACCAATCGCAGCCCATATGACAAAATGACGAACCGCCATGGAAGGGCACCCTCCGTTTCAGTGTACAGCAACAGGCTGCTCGGTTTCGACGGGCATTCGTGCGCGCCTCTCCCCGCTTGCGTTTAGCTTCTCAACATCACTCGTGCGGCGTTCCTACCCGCGGCACCCATGACGCCGCCGCCCGGATGCGCCGCGGCACCGCAGAGAAAGAGTCCACGCAGGGGTGTGCGGTAACCGGCATAGCCGAAGAGCGGGCGGAAGGCGAAGAGCTGACCCAGCGACATCGCCCCTTGGAATATGTTGCCGCCGGTGAGCTTGAAGCTCGCTTCCAAATCCGGCGGGGCAAGAATCTGGCGATGGATCACCGATGACGTGAACCCTGTCGCGTATTGCTCGACGATGGCGAAGCAGCGATCGGCAATCTCGTCCCTGAGCGCCTTCGTCCAAGGCCCACGTTTCAGCTTGTACGGCGCGTATTGGACGAACATGGACGCGACGTATTTCCCCGGCGGCGCAAGCGTTTCGTCCAGCGCGGACGGAATCGTCAGCTCCACGACCGGCGCGTTCGAGGGCGCGCCGTACTTTGCGTCGTCGTAGGCGCGTTCGATGAAATCCTGATCGGGACAGAAGTGGATGGTACCACGATGCTGAGGCCCTGCGGCGGTGGTTCGACTACGCTCACCATGACAAGAAGTGAAACGCGGTAAGCACTCGAGGGCGAGGTTGATCTTCATCGAGGCGCTCGAGTAATCGATGCGCTCTAGAGCCCCGCGGAAAGTCTCGGGGAGCTCGGTTGGGTCGAGCATCTTGAGAAACGTCACGTTACAGTCGGCGCTACTCGCGATCTGCTTTCCATAGAACTCGTCGCCGTTGGCAACTGCCGCGCCTCTCGCGCGCCCATCCTTCGTGAGAATGCGCTCGACCTCTGTATTCGTGCGAATCTCGGCGCCCAGGTCGCGGGCCGCCGCAGCGAGCGCCTTCGTCAAGCCACCCATCCCCCCACGAACGTAGCTCCACACGCCGCGTGCGCCGTTCGTCTCGCCCATGACGTGATGGAAGAGCACGTAGGCGGTTCCCGGCATCGACGGTGCGGCAAAGGCGCCGATGATCGCGTCGGTCGCGAGCGTCCCCTTCAGCTCCTCGGACTCGAACCACCGATCGAGCATCGGGCGAGCAGCGCCCGTGAGAATTTCGAACGCTTCGCTCGAGACGTTCCGCCGCAAACGCAACAGCTTGACGATGTCACGCAGAGACGGATGCAGAAGATCCGGCGGGGCTTCGTCCAGGGTTGGTTCGACGATCGCGGCGACACGTTCAAGCATCGCTTCATACTCGGGATAGCGCTGCGCGTCGCGTGCGCTGAACTTTGCAATCTCCCGCAACGTCCCGGCGCGATCTGCTCCGAGCATGAGGTAGCGCCCGTCGAGAAAGGGCGTGAATGACGACGGGTTGCGTGGGATGAGCTCGAAGCCGTAGTCGCGCAAGCGAAGCTCGCGTGCAATCTCGGGCCGGAAGAGGCTATTGACGTAGGCCGCCGTTGAGACCTTGAATCCGGGCCATGGCTCCTCGGTGACGCACGCACCTCCGATCACGTCTCGCCGCTCGAGCACGAGCACGCTGCGGCCGGCGCGCGCCAGATAGCACGCGCAGACGAGGCCGTTATGGCCGCCACCAATGATGATCGCGTCGTAGGTCATGCCCCGCAGAGATGCGAACGTCGGCGGCTATGTCCTTCGTCCGAGAGCTCGTCGCTACGACGAATCTGGAGTCTCTGCGCGCGCTCGCGAAACGCAGGATTCTTCGCCGGGCGCTGAGCGGGCGCGATCTCATCTCGATCGGCCTTGGAACGATGATCGGCGGCGGCATCTACACGACGATCGGCACGGCCGTCAAGGGCGCGGGGCCGGCGGTCATCATTTCGTATCTGCTCGCCGCGCTCACGTCGTTCTTTGCAGCGCTCTGCTACGCGGAGCTCGGCTCGATGGTGCCGATCGCCGGAAGCGCCTATACGTACGCGTACGCAACGCTCGGGAAGCTCGTCGCGTGGATTATCGGGTTCGCGCTCATCTTCGAGTACGGCATCAGCGCGGCGCCGGTCGCACAACAGTTCTCGGCCGCCATTCAGGAGGTGCTCAAGGACGTGGGGCTCGGCGTGCCCGCTGCGGTGCAGACGTCGAATCTCGTCATGCACGGCGCCTGGTGGCAGTTTTGGCAGTGGGATCTCGGGCACTCGCAGTTCGATCTCATCGCCGCACTCTTTATTCTCGCGCTCTCGGTGTTGCTCTCGATCGGCATTCGCGAATCCGCAACGATGAACAACATCTTCGTCGTTCTCAAGATCGGCGCGTTGCTCGTCTTCATCGGGGCAGGCGCTTTGCTCTTTCACCCGATCAACTTCGCGCACTTCGCACCCATGGGTTGGGGAGGTCTCAAACCGTTCGGCGGCATGGCCGATTTCTCGTCATCGGCGCAGCCGTACGGTATCGTCGCGATCGGCGCGTTCGTCTTCTTCAGTTACATCGGCTTCGACACGGCCACGACGACGGCCGAGGAGTGCAAGGTACCGCAACGCGACATTCCGACCGGCGTCATCGGGTCGCTCGCGATTGGGACGCTCCTCTACTGCGCGACCGCGATCGTGCTCGTCGGGGCACTTGCTTGGAACAAGGTGCCGGTGAAAGACCCGCTCGTCGCCGCGCTCGCGCCGCTGCACGTTCCCTGGGTCGGATGGGTCGTGACCGTCGGCGTCCTCGCAGGAACGACGAGCGTCACCCTCGCCTCGCTGCTCGGGCAGTCACGCATCTTCTACGTCATGGCACGCGACAAGATGCTTCCGCGCGCCGTCGCCTACGTTCACCCGCGCTTCAGAACGCCCATTTTCACGACGATGCTCACCGGCATCGCCGTCGCGATCCTCGCGCTCATCATGCCGCTCGTGCAGCTGCTCAATCTCGTGAACATCGGCACGCTCGTCGCGTTCTCCGTCGTCTGCGCCGGCGTCATCTATCTACGCGTGAAGCGACCCGAGATTCCTCGCCCCTTTAAAGTGCCGTTCGTGCCGCTCTTCCCGATTCTCGGAATCGTGCTCTCGATGTTTCTCGCCGTTTTTGGCCTCTCGACGCTCACCTGGGAATGGTTCATCGGTGCGCTCATCATCGGTTTGATCTTCTTCTTCAGCTACGGTTTCTGGAGATCGAAACCCGAGGAGATCCGCCCCGTCGAGGAGCCGGAGGCCCTTCTGGAGTAAAGCCAAGCGTGAGCGCGTGGCGCGCAGTCCTCACCATCGGACTGGCGGGGCTTTTTCTGTATGTCGTGGGCGCATCGATCTTCTCGAGTCGCCCGACGACGCTCTACACCGGAGTGCATCTCCGGCTCACCGGCGCGCTCATACAACCGAACGTCGTCGATGTCGATCGAGGATCGCCTGCGTACCGGGCGGGCTTGCGCAGCGGCGATACGCTTTCGTGCCTCTCGGTCAAGGATTTCACGCTGCTCTTCTCGCGCCAGATATGGGGCGAGGCCGCCGGATATGTTCCCGGCAGTGCCATACACGCGTGCGTCGCGCGCGACGGATCGACACGCAACGTAGCATTCGTCGCGGATCAGAGGCCGCCGAATCCGCCCGAGTACTATAGCTTTCCCCTCGCGCTCCTTCGCTTCGCCGATTACATTGCGTTTCTCATTTGCGGCATCGCGCTCGTCCTCGCCCGCCCTTCTCGGATGAGCTGGATTTTCTATACTTTCTGCCTAGCATACGCACCAGTCTACACACTTCTCGTTGACGGAACCACGCAGCCCGCGCTCCTCTATCAAACTGAGGCGGACATAGCGTTCATATTCGTACGATGCGCAACGCCGCTGCTCTTGCTCTTCGCATTGCTCGTCCCGGAGGATCGCGCACCGGGGTGGCGCCGCGTCGCCTATCGCACGGCCTGGGGCATCCTTATCGGCGTCGCGGCCTTCGGAGCAACCGCATCGAACTTCATCCCTGCAACGATGAATGGACGCGCATTCACATTCGTCACCTCCGCGCTTCCCCTGCTCGTCATCCTCACGGTCGTCGCAAGGCTCTACGCCATGGAGCGCGGCGAGCGCGCGCGCTTCGGTTGGGCGGCGTTCGCAATTATCTGGGGTGTGCTTTGCGATGCTCTGCGGGTTCAGGTCACGACCCATCTTCTCATGACCATCGCGGTTGTCGCCTCGCAGCTCACGTTCGTCATGCCGGTCACGCTGACGTACGCGATTCTTCGGCGGCACGTCATCGACGTGCGCTTCGTTCTCAGCAGGGGCGTCGTCTACGCCGTCGTCACGACGATCATCGTTGCGCTCATCGGCCTCGTCGATTGGGCAACCGGGACGTACCTGCACGCGGTGCGCGCCGCTTTGGCAATAGACGCGCTCGTGACGATCGCGCTCGGCTTCGTTCTCCACCGAACGTACCGCTTCATCGAGTATACCGTCGACGCCGTGCTCTTTCGCGAGAAGCACCGTGGTGAGGAGTATCTCCACCGGCTCGCACGGACGCTGCCGTTTGCGGAGTCGGAGGAGACCATCGATCGCGCGATCGTCTGCGCGCCGTACGAGAAGCTCGCGCTCGCCGGGGTCGCGCTCTTTCGCGCACGCGGCCGCGAGTTCGCGCCGGTATGCGCCGAGGGCTGGCGGGCCTCCGAGTTCCCGCCGCTGCGGCACGATCACGCGCTGCCCCGCTTCTTCATGGCCGAACGCGGGCCCATGTACGTCGCCGACCTTCACGCGGAGATGCGAGCAACATTGCCGGAGAGCAGTGTGCCCGCATTTGCCGTGCCGATCTTTCAGCGCAACGACCTCACGGGCTTCGTGCTCTACGGGGTGCATCACGACGGCACGCGGCTCGATCCCGACGAAGAGCGCGTGCTCGAGCGGCTCTGCGAAGCCGCCGCGCAAGCGTACACCGGCGTCGAGCTCGACGAGTATCGCGGCGGCGCGCGCATCTCGCCGCTTGGAGTAGGGGCTCATTGACGCAATGATCATACTTACGGTATGATGTATTCATCATGGCGCGGCGAGGCAACAAGGGTGGAGTCGTACGACGTACAGTCACGCTCTCGGAAAAGACCGATAGGGCGGTTTCCTTTCTCATAGGAGAAAATGGAAACTACTCTGAGTTCGTCGACGAAGCACTCCGCGCGCACGCGCAACACGCGCGGATCGATGCATGGCTCGCGGAGTATGAGCGCAAGCATGGTCCTATTCCCAAGAAGGTCGAGGTGTGGGCGGAACAGCAGGTGCAGCGGTGGCTGAAAAACAGAAGATCGCAGTCGACAGCAGCGCGCTCATCGCGCTCTCGCGGGACAAGGTAACGGCTGCAGGGCTTCTTCATCAGCTTCGGCGCCACGGTACGACAATCGTCGTTCCTGCTCCCGTACTCGCGGAGACGATCTCTCGTGGCCATGGTGATGCAGCAGTTCATCGTGTACTCCGCATGCTCGACGATGAAGTCCCGACGAGCCCCGATGCAGCACGCGTTGCCGGAGCAATGGTTGGTGCCCATCGGCGACGCAGCGATCGCGTGGTTGACGCAATGATTATCGCAACCGCAATCGAGCACGGGGCCACGGCAGTGATGACACAGGACGTGTCCGACTTTGAGGCACTCGCGCCCGACAACTTCACCGTGCTCCCGATTTAGCGCAAGTCGCCGATGGAGTAAGCTCACACGACAGAGGGGGCAAGCGCTTTATTGGAAAAGTTGCCGTCATGACGGCAGTGCGCGCGATTATCGCAATCGGCATCGCGACATTTTTCTTCGCCTTCTCCGTACCACCGATGTTCGCGAACCCGCCGTGGCCGTACACGGGGATTACGATAAACGAACCGGCGAAGGGCGGCCTTGAGATCAGTGTCGCACGAAGCTCACCGGCATATCGAGCCGGTCTGCGTACCGGCGACGTAATCGGCTGTCTCTCGGCCCGTGACTACGGCGAGCTCTACTCAGCGCCGCACGTCGTCTACGTAGCTGCGCCGATCTCGCTCTGTGTTCTGCGTGCCGGAGTCTGGCGGCAGGTCTCGCTCGTCTCCGAGCGTCGACCTCCGGCCGGCATGGCCTACTTCTCACCTTGGCTCGCGGCACTGCGCGCGCTCGTCTATCTTGTCTACCTGATCGTGGGCTGTGCGCTCGTCATGGCGCGCCCGAGCCTCATGACCTGGCTGCTCTTCATATACTGCCTGGGAGCAGCGCCGCTGACGGCTGTGGAGGATGGCGCGTCGCTCTCTTCGGCTGGGTTCACGGTACTCTTCGTGCTCATGGATATCAGCTCGTCCGCCATGGCGGGAGTGCTTGCCCTCTTCGCGCTCGTCGTACCGGAGCGCGCGCCTCCGCGCGGCTGGCGTCGCGTCACCTTCGTCGTGCTGGCAGCCGCCACGCTTGCCGCAGCCGCCGTTACCGCCGCCGGCAATCACTGG
>JASHOG010000129.1 GCA_030041225.1 Vulcanimicrobiota bacterium
TCGAGCGCCGTGACGGCGCGTGCCGCCGTGTCGATGACGCCGATCTCCGGGAGCTCCTCTTCCGAGAGCGCCGCTTCGTCTTTGAGTTTGCGGCCCTGCGGTAGGAGCCGCGTCTCATAGGAGCCGACGGCCGCATTGAACACCTCGACCGACTTCTCCAGCGCCTTGCGTAACCCGACGAGGTGCTCGGCGAAGCGCTGCGCGCGCTCGTACAGCTCGCGACCGATTGCCGCGATGCGTTGCGCGTTCTCCTCTTGGCGCACCGCTTGCCACCCCATGCCGAACATCCGCAGCAGGCTCACGAGCTGCAGCGGTCCGGTGACGACGATGCCCCTCTCGAGTGCATACTCCGGAAGCATCGGGTTCTCCGTGCATGCAGCGCTTAGGAACGACTCTCCCGGGACGAACATGATGACGAAATCGACGGAGCCGTGGGCACTGCTGTAGGCCCTCCGGGCGAGTGCGTCCACGTGATCCTGCAATGCCTTCGCATGCTTGCGCACGAGGTCGCGGCGCGTTTGTTCATCCGCCGCCTCGAAGGCGGCCTGCATCGAGTCGAGAGGCGCCTTTGCATCGACAAAGACGCAGCGTTCTCCGGGGAGGTGGACCGTCATGTCCGGGCGGGCACGCCCGGACTCTAGCGCGATGGTCTGCTGCTCTGCAAAGTCACAGTGCTCGAGCATCCCGGCGCGCTCGACGACGTTGCGCAGCTGCATCTCGCCCCATTTACCGCGTGTCATTGGATTGCGCAGCGCCCCGACGAGCGACGACGTTTGCGAAGAGAGCGTCGTGGCTGCCGACTCCAGACGCTCGGTACGTGCGAGCAGCCCACCGACGAGAGAGCTGAACTGCGAGAGCTGCTCGTTCATCGGTTTCACGAGATCGCCGACGCGTTCGCCTGCACTGCGCGCGGTCGCGTCGCGCAACTCGTTCTTTGCTCGCTCGATGAGCGCGCTCACGGCTTCCCGCTGGACGCGCGAAGCAGCGAACCATCCGCCCGCGGCGCCGAGAAACAAACCGAGAACGAGGAGGAGCAAGCCGAAGGTCGGGCTCACGAACACTGTCTTTGACCCTCCAGTCCGCGATTCCCCGGGTGAAGCGGCGCGCAGTGAAGAATGGGGGGCGTCCATGAATCGCAGTGTATTCTTACGTACCTCGACCGCCGTTGCAGTTATGGGGACATCCGTTCAGGCGGCAGGCATTCCCGGGGGCACGCAGCTCGTCGAGCAACGCACGGACTTCGATGAAGATGCGTTCCGCCGCGTCGTCGGCCGCCCGGCGCGTATCCGCCAAGTCGTCGAATCGGTCTCGTTCAATCCGGGGACGCTGAACAACGTCAAAAATACGTTGAACGGACTCCACTTCGGCTTCGGCTATCCGGATGACGCAATCGCAGTCGCGCTTGCCAATCACGGCCCCTCGATGGCGTACGTCTTCCACGATGCGATGTGGCAGAAGTATCGTATCGGCGAGTTCTTCAAGGTCACCGGGGCTGCAGGAACGCCGGTCGCTTCGAACGTCTACTATCCGGCAAAGAGCAGCTACGATCCATCGGTGAGCCCCGATGACGAGCACGGCATGTACCAAGATACGTCGCTGCAGATGCTGCAGCGCCGCGGGGTGATCGTGCTCGCCTGTCACACTGCAACCGAGGAGCAGGCGCGTAAGCTCGTCGCGACAGGCTTCGCACCCACCGGTGCCACGCCGGCCGACGTTGCGGACGATCTGTTGACCCACTTGATTCCGGGTGCGATCGTCGTTCCTTCGATGGTCGCGACGATTGCGGTGCTACAGGCAACGTACGGCTACACGTACCTCAACGTGACCTTTTGAGCGTCGTCGGCAAGCGACTCTCGTTAGCGGCCGTAATGTGCTTGTACCTTGCGGCGTGCTCGAGCGCCCCGCAGACCCTCTACGATGCGAGTTCCCTTCCGGCCGGGGCGCTCGGTCGAGAGATTCGCTATGGGCGCGAGCTCGTCATGAATACTCGTGCGCTGCTTCCCCATGACGTGCGCTCGCGGATGGACTGCGCCGCCTGTCACATCGACGGAGGTACACAAGCGCACGGTCTGAGCTTTGTGGGAACCTATGCGAGTTTTCCGCAGTGGAACGCCCGCGCACACCGCGTCATTGCACTGCAGGACCGCATTGCCGAGTGCTTCCTTTATAGTATGAACGGTAAGCCGCCGGCATACTCGAGCCGCGAGATGGTCGCGATCGTCGCCTACATCGCGTGGCTGTCGCGCGGAACGCCGACGCTCTTGAAGCCGCAGGCGCAGAGCCTTGGAATCCCGCTGCCGAGCGCGACGCCGAGTATCGCTGAAGGTCGGGTGCTCTACGGACAACGGTGCTCAGCCTGTCATGGCGCAAACGGCGCAGGAGGCGGGCCCTTCCCACCACTATGGGGAGCCGCTTCCTTCAATGCCGGCGCCGGGATGGCGCACCTCGACCGTATGACCGGTTTCATCTACTACAACATGCCGCAGAACGCTCCGCGAACGCTCGCACCGCGCGAGGCCTACGATGTCGCGGCCTTCGTGCTCTCGCACGCACGGCCGCGATTCGAGAGAAACGCGCGGATCGTCTCACCAGCCCAGGCCGCCGGCTATTTTTGAAGGCGCGGGGGCGCCGGCCTCGTCTTAGAATGTAGAGAGTGTGGCTGAGGCAACCGTGCAAGTGACGCTCCCCGAGATGGGAGAGTCGGTCACCGAAGGCTCCATCGTCGAGTGGCGCAAGAAGATCGGAGATTTCGTCGCTGAGGGAGATCCGCTCGTCGACGTGACGACCGACAAAGTAGACGTCGAAGTGCCGGCGACGGCTTCCGGCGTCATCACGCGGATCCTCGCGGATGAGGGAGCGACCGTCAAGGTCGGCTCAGCGCTGGTCGAGATCGACACGACGAAGAGCTCGGGCAACGGCGCAGCAACGAGCACGAAGCCCGAACCCAAACCCGAAGCCAAGCCCAACGTGCCGCGCAAGGCCGCGTCGCCGCCGACGAACGCGGGCATCGCAACGCCGCAGGCGCAGCGCGTCGCTGAACGCCGCGATCTCGATCTTACGCGTATCTCGGGCTCGGGACCAGACGGATTGATCCTGCGTCACGACGTCGAGGAGCAGGCGCAGAGCGCAAAGCGCGCCGCGGCAGTGCCTCAGCCGACACTCCCCGCGGGTGCGACGCAGACGCCTCTGAAAGGGCCCGCAGCCGCGCTCGTCGGTTACATGGAGCAGAGCCTTGCGATTCCGACCGCGACGAGCTTTCGCGCGATCGCGGTGGACCTGCTGGACGCGCGGCGCAAAGAGTTGAACGCGGCGCTGCGCGCCGCGGGGCGCAGCGAGAAGATCTCATTCACACACATCATCGCGTTTGCGCTCGCGCGCGCCGCACACGAGCATCCGGCGATCACGCGCTCATTTCGGCGCGACGAGGCGGGCCAACCTCAGCGCGTCGAGTCCGGCGTCCATCTCGGCCTCGCCGTCGACATGCAGCGTAAGGACAGCACACGCTTTCTCCTCGTTCCCGTCATCAAAGGCGCCGACACGCTCGATTTTGCGAGTTTCCTTGCGAGGTACGATGACCTCGTCTCACGCGCGAGAGAGAGTAAGCTCACCGCCGACGATCTTGCCGGTGCCACCTTTACACTGACCAATCCAGGCGGCATCGGAACCGTGGCCTCCGTGCCGCGCCTCATGCCGGGACAAGGCGCGATCATCGCGACCGGCGCAATCGGATTCCCGGCGGGAATCGCGGCGACGGACGAGCGGGCCTTGCGTGCGCTCGGAATCGGCAAAGTCATGCAGATGACCTCGACGTACGATCACCGCGTCATCAGCGGCGCGGAGTCGGGCGAGTATCTGCGCCGCGTCGACGAGCTCTTGCAAGGGCGCGACGAACTCTACGAGTCGATCTTCGCGGCATTGCATCTCGCGCCGCCGCCGGCGGTCGTTCCTGAGACGACGCCGGCAGAGCCCGCACGCGAGAAACGCGCCTCCGAGGAGATCCTACGCGCGGTCGCGGCGGGAATGGCGATCGTCGCGGCCTATCGCACGCACGGCCATCTCGCCGCGCACCTCGATCCGCTCGGCTCAGAGCCCTCCGGTGATCCCTCGCTCGATCCGCAGAGCTACGGCTTGACGCCCGCACTGCAGAGTGCCGTCCCGGCCGCCGTGCTCGAAGTGAAGGTCCCCGGCAAGACGCTTGCCGATGTGATCCCCGAGCTGCGCGCAATCTATAGCTCGACGATCGCCTTCGAGATCGAGCACATCTCCTCGATCGAGCAGCGTCGTTGGCTGCGCGAGTACATCGAGTCGGGCAAGCACCGCCCCGCCGTGCTCAGCGCCGATCGCCGGCGCGAGATCCTGCGGCGTCTCACGCGCGTCGAGGCGCTCGAGCGATACTTGCGACGGACGTTCTTAGGCCAGAAGACGTTCTCGGTCGAGGGGCTCGATGCGTTGATTCCGATGCTCGAGGAGATGCTCGAAATGCTTGCGAGCGAAGGTGTCGAGCACGCGGTGATCGGAATGGCACACCGCGGTCGGCTCAACACGATCGCGCACATCCTCAATCTGCCGTACGAAGATATTCTCGTCGAGTTCGAAGCGGCCGATGAGCGCGCCGGCGTCGGCGACGACGACGTGACCGGCGATGTGAAGTACCACCACGGCGAACATGGCGTCTATCAAAGCGGGAAGACGTCGATAGGGGTGACGCTCGCGAACAATCCGAGCCATCTCGAGGCGGTCGATGCCGTCGTCGAGGGGGCGGCGCGCGCGCTGCAGACCGATCACTCGCAGGCGATCCCGCAACAGGATCGTCGCAAAGCCGCCCCGATCCTCATTCACGGCGACGCGGCCTTCACCGGTCAGGGCGTCGTCTCGGAGGTCTTCAATCTCCAAGCGCTGCCGGGGTATGCCGTCGGCGGCACGCTGCACGTGATTGCGAACAATCAGATCGGTTTCACGACCGAGACGGCCGACGCGCGCTCGACGCGCTACGCGTCCGACATCGCAAAGGGTTTTGACGTGCCGATCGTGCACGTCAATGCCGACGACGTCGACGCGTGCATCGCAGCGGTCCATCTCGCGATAGAGTTCCGGCGCACGTTCGAGCGCGACGTGCTGATCGACCTCATCGGCTATCGGCGCGTCGGTCACAATGAGACGGATGAGCCGGCGTACACGCAGCCGCTGATGTACGAGACGATTAAGAGTCACCCAACGGCGCGTGAGCTCTACGCCAACAAGCTCGTCGCGCAGTCGATTCTCACCGCCGACGAGGCGCATGCCGAGCTCGAGCAGGCCACCGCGAAGATTCGCGAGGCGCATCGTCACGTCAAGGCCGGCGGCAAGAACCTCTCGGGAATCCTCGCCGACCTCGCCGGCGACGGATCAGCGCCCGTTCCGGCGCATATCCACGCCGATCGGGCACAGCTTCTTGTCTGGAGTGATGAACTCGTGCGCGTGCCGCCGCAGTTCAAGCTCAACAAGAAGCTGATATCGCAGTTCGAGCGGCGCGCGGGCGTGATGCGAGAGCGCGGCCTCGTCGATTGGGGCATGGCCGAAGCGCTTGCGTTCGCCTCGCTGATCAGCGCGGGAACGCCCGTGCGGCTCGTCGGTCAAGACACGGAACGCGGCACGTTCAGCCACCGTCACGCGGTATGGCACGACGTCGAAAACGGCGGCGTGTACGTTCCGCTGCAACACGTGAGCGGCGCGCATGCCTCGTTCGAAATCCACAACAGCCCGCTCTCAGAGTACGCGTGCATGGGGTTCGAGTACGGGTACAGCACCGCGAAACCGAACGCGCTCGTCCTGTGGGAGGCGCAGTACGGCGACTTCTTCAACGGCGCACAGATCGTCGTCGACCAGTTTATCTCCGCAGGGCAGGCGAAGTGGGGACAGGTCTCGCGCTTGACGCTGCTTCTTCCGCACGGGTACGAGGGCGGCGGCCCGGAGCATTCCTCCGCGCGCCTCGAGCGCTTCTTGCAGCTGAGCGCGGAGAACAATTTGCGCGTCGCGTACCCGTCAACGACGGCGAGCTACTACCATCTCTTGCGCATGCAGGCGAGCGACCCGGCGCCGGTGCCGCTCGTGGTCCTAACGCCGAAGTCGCTCTTGCGCCACGAGTCGTCGTACGGCACACTCGACGAGTTTGCGAAGGAAGGCTTCCGCGCGGTCATCGACGACCCCATGGTACAAGACAAGGCGCGTATCGAGCGTCTCCTGCTGTGCACTGGGAAGGTGTACTACGATCTCATCGAGAGCGAGCAGTATAAGAAGACGAAGAAGACGGCGATCGCTCGCGTCGAGATGCTCGCGCCGCTGCCGCACGAAGAGATCAGCGCGCTTATCGATTCCTATACGAACGCAAAGACGCTCGTCTGGGTGCAAGAGGAGCCGAAGAACATGGGTGCGAGAGCACACGTCCGGCGACGCCTCCTCGAGCGTCTCGCGCGCGCGAGAGAGATCGCGTACATCGGCCGCCCCTATCGCGCAAGTCCGTCAGAGGGCTACGCGGGGCAGCACGTGGTCGAGCAAGAGCGCATCATCGACGAAGCACTAAAAGAGTAAGAAGCCTTGCGGCCCCTTACTCCATGAGCTTCATCGTGAAGTAGGTCCAACCGAGAGCCTGCGTCTGCGTGCTCTCCTTGATGTTGGCACCGGCGGCGTGACCGCCTTCGGTGACTTCGTAAAAGAGATAGGGTACGCCCATCGCCGCGAGCTTTGCCGCGAACTTGCGGGCGTGCTCCGGCCCGACGCGATCGTCCTTGGTCGTCGTCCAGATGAACGGCTCAGGATACGCGACGCCACCGCGCAAGTTTTGATAGGGAGAGATCTTCTCGAGGAAGGCGCGTTCGGCGGGAACGGAGACGCTGCCGTATTCGGCGACCCACGAGGCCCCCGCCTCGATGTGCTCGTACCGAAGCATGTCGAGGAGCGGCACCTCTATTTGAACGGCATTCCACATGTCCGGATGCTCGGTGAACTCGACGCCCATGAGGAGTCCGCCGTTCGAGCCGCCGACGATGCCGAGATGTCGAGGATCCGTGATCTTACGCGCGACGAGGTCGCGACCAACTGCGTAGAAGTCATCGTAGATGCGCTGGCGGTGCGTCTTGAGCCCCGCTTCGTGCCACGCGGGCCCGAACTCGCCGCCGCCGCGAATATTTGCCAGCACGTAGACGCCGCCGTGCTCGAGCCAGAGCTTTCCGATGACGCCCGAATACGACGGCGTCATCGAGATCTGAAAGCCGCCGTACGCGGTGAGCACGGTAGGATTGCGGCCGTTGAGGCGCATGTTCTTCGGCCGCACGATGAAGTACGGAATCTTCGTGCCGTCTCTCGACGTCGCCCAATGCTGCTCGACGATGTCGCGTGACGCATCGAACTGCGGAGGGACCGCCTTAATCTGCGCCACCGCGCCCGATGACGCATCGCCCTCGTACATCGTCGTGGGCATCAGAAAGCTCGTCGCGTAGAGATAGAAGCGGTCGTTGTCGAGACTCGTGTCGGAGATCCCGAACGTCGCATTGTCCGGCAGTGCGAGCGCGCGCCTCGCCCACCCATCGGTACCACTCGGCATATAGACGTAGGCCCTTGCGCGAACGTTATGGTACGCCACGACGAGGACGTCGTGCTGCGTCGTCGAGGCGTCATCAAACGATTCACGTGGTCCCGGGGCATAGACGAGCATCGCGCGCGGATGCCCCGGATCAGTGGCGGCATTGTCGATCGAGACGAGCGAGCCTTGCGCGAACGCACGGCCGTCGACTGACCACGGCTCGTCGAGCGAGACGAGCAAACGGCCATCGACCAATCCCTGAATCTGCGATTTCTGCGGGATCGCGAGTTGGTGCAACGCGCCGTGCGAGAGCACGAAGTACTCATCGTTGAAGAAGCTCACGCCACGGGTGATAAAGGTAATGTGACTCCCCGCTCCATCTCGCACCGCAAAGGGACCGCAGGAGATGTCGCTCGTCGTTCCGCGGAAAACTTCCACTGCGGACGAAAGCGGCTGCCCGCGGCGGAGCAACTTGACGACATATGGATACCCCGACGCCGTGACCTCTCCCGGCGTCCACGGACGCGAGACGAGCAGCGTGTTCGCGTCGATCCACGCGACGTTCTGCTTCGCGCGGGGCAGGAAGAAGCCGCCGGAGACGAAGCTGCGCGTCGTCAGATCGAACTCGCGGATCGTTACCGCGTCCTCACCGCCGTCGGAGAGATACATGAGGCAGCGCCGCTCGGCCGGATACTCGCAGCTCGCGCCTCTCCACACCCAGTTCGCATGCTCGCGCCTCGCAAGCGCGTCGAGATCGAGCACCGTTGTCCATGACGGCGAAGCGCTGCGGTAGCTTTGGACGGTCGTACGGCGCCAGATGCCGCGCACGTGCTTGGCGTCTTGCCAGAAGTTGTAGATCTCGCCCCGCAGATATTCGGGCGCGGGGATGCGCGTCTCCGACTCGTTGATTTTTAGCGCCTGCGCGTAGAAGGTCGCATAGTGCGGATCGTGCTCGAGAACCGGGAGAGAGCGCGCGTTCTGCTCGCGTACCCACGCCATCGCCCTCGCCCCGTCCTTATCCTCGAGCCAGAGGAACGGGTCTCCGGCAGGCGGCGCCTTCGCAACCGTTGTCTGCGGGGGCTCGGGCGCAGGCGCCCCGGCCGCCGTCAGAACGGCGAAGCAGAGCAGAGGCGGGATGAGGCGAGCAGTGTGTTTCATACCGCGAGCTTTTCCAAGAGGCTTCCGATATCATTGCCGACGGTGATGAGGCGTCGCGTCGAGGCCGGCAGCAGCTCCTCTTCGAACATACGATCGAGAAGCGCGAGGAGGGGGTCGTAATAGCCGTCCGCGTTGAGAATGCCGACGGGCTTGTCGTGGATGTGCAGCTGTCGCCACGTGAGCGCCTCGAAAAGCTCGTCCATCGTGCCGATGCCGCCCGGTAGAGCGATGAACGCATCGCTGAGCTCCGTGAGCAGCGCCTTGCGTGCGTGCATCGAATCGACGACGTGGAGCTGCGTGATACCGGCGTGGGCGATCTCGGCATCCGCCAGCGAGCCGGGAATGACGCCGATGATCTCGCCGCCCGCCGCAATTGCCGCGTCGGCGAGCGCGCCCATCAAACCGACGCGGCCGCCGCCGTAGACGATGCCGTAGCCGCGCCTAACGATGGCGCGAGCCGTTTCGCGCGCGACGTCGAGGTACGTCTCACCGCGCCCCGAGCGCGCGCCGCAATAGACGCAGATGCGCCTCACGCAGGCACGAGCGACTCGTCACGTACGCCGGCGCGCGCGAGCGCTTCGTGAATCATCTCCTGAGCGACGCACTCGTTATGCCAGCGCTCCTGCGCGGCGGGCGAGAGGCGATCGATCGGATCGAAGTAGATGAAGGCTCGTCCACGCTTCACGGATGGTGCGGTGTAGACCGCAATGCCATTTTCGCGATCGTAGTGCTCGTACGAGTGGACGTCGCGCTTTCCACCACCGCCGGGGGCGTCACAGACGAAGGTCGGCGTATTGAAACCGGCGGTGCTGCCGCGCACGAATTTCTCGATGTCGACCGCCGTTTGGATGGTCGTGCGCAAGTCCTCGACGCCCTTGACCATGTCGTGCATGTAGACGTAGTACGGGTGCACGTTGAGGTACCCGAGGCGTCTTACGAGAAGCTGCATGCGCTCGGGCTCGTCGTTGACGCCGCGGATGAGCACCGACTGATTGCGTACGAAAATGCCGCGCCCAAAAAGCACGCGCATTGCACGTTGCGTGATCTCCGTGATCTCCTCGGGTGCGTTGAAGTGCGTGTGAAGAACGACGTCTTTCCCCATGCTGCGGCCGCGATCGACGATGTGCGTCAGCGCGTCGACCCACGCCTCGTCGGTGAGCAGTTTCATCGGCATGATCGCGGGCCCTTTGGTCGCAAAGCGCATACGGCGTACGTGCGGAATGTCGAGGAGTGCGTTGCCGATGAGCTCGAGATTCTTCGGCGGAAGCTGGTACGCGTCGCCGCCGGAAATCACGATGTCCTCGAGCTCGGGGCGGCTTGCGATGTAGGCGAAGACGTCGTGCCACTGCTTCGGGGTTTTTGCGAGCTCGACTTTGTCGACGTTCTCCGTGTCGGGTCCGATCGCGTAACTTCGTGTGCAGAAGCGGCAGTACACCGGGCAGACGGCGATTGGAAGGAAGAGCGCCTTGTCGACGTAGCGGTGTACGAGTCCGGGGACGGGCGAGTCGGCCTGCTCGTGGAGTGAATCGAGAACGAGACGTGGGTGATCGGGCAAGAGCGCGGAGGCAACCGGAATGAACTGACGGCGGATGGGATCGTCGTAGGGGTGGTTCCAATCGACGAGCGCGATCGCGTACGGCGAGACGCGCACGGCCATCGGTGCGCGATGGAAGCCGAGCTCGACGTCGCGGATGAACTCCGGCGACGCGAGCTCGCGAATCGTTTCGACGAGCTCCTCGGGTGTCTTGACCGAGTGGCGTTGCTGCCAGAGGTGATCGAGAAACGTTGCTTCATCGATCTCCTCGTACGCCGGGATCGCGTGCCAGAACTCGCCGCCGAGCAGATCGTGATAGGTCGTCGTCATGATCGTGCGTACACCTCGTGAAAGTATTGTAAGACCGCGGGCCGCAGACGCAGCGTCTCGAGCGCGACCTGCGCGTGATTCGGCGCGTATCCGTTACCGACGATCATCGTCACGTCCTTACCCAGCCCCTCGGCGCAGAGCGCCGCCGCCGTAAACGAGGTTGCCATCGAGAAGAAGTAGATGCGACCGCCCTCCCTCGCGCAAAGGATCGAGCCGGGCTCCGTGCCGGCGACGTTCACGCAGTTCACCACGAGATCGGCGAGGCCGGCGGCGACCGCCTCGACGCGGCGGTGCAGAAGCAGCGCGTCTCGTGCATCGGCCTCGACGAGTGCGTCGACGATCGCCGCCTCTTTCAGGAGCCGCGCGCCACGCGAGCGCGCATCGGGAACGACCCCGACGACGCGACCCTCACTTCCGACCTGCTGCTTTGCTTGAACGCACGCGAGCATGCCGCTCTTCCCGTCGGCCCCGATGACGACGACGGTCTGCCCGCTCTCGCAGAGCCGCGCAACCTGTGCGGGCGCACCCGCGACGTCGAAGACGGCGAGCGCGACGCCATCGTCGAGATCGCTCGGCAGCGCCGCCCATGCGGCGCTTTCGAAAAGGATCGCGGTACCGCGCACGCGCACGCGCGCCGTGCGCACGTCGATACCGAGAATCTCCTCGATGCGAAGGGGCGTCAGCGTCAGCGAGACGAGCGAGGCGATGCGATCGCCGCCGCGCAGCGGCAGATGTCCACGCAGCGCTGTGCCGACCTCACGCACCATGCCGACGAACATGCCGCCCGATCCCGTGACGGGATTGTGCATCTTACCGCGCTCCTGCACGATCTCCAAGATCCTCTCCTCGATCGCGCGAAGATCATCGCCGCACGCCGCTCGCAGCTGGGCGAACGAGGCGGAGTCGATGCAGAGCGCTTCGACGTCGCAGAGAATCTCGTTCTCGTGCGCGACCGGCATCGCGTCGAGCCGCCACGCCGCCTGCGGCAGACTCCCGGTGGGCTCGAGCACGCGGTGGGAGCCGAAGCGGCAAAGCTTCGTCGGTGTCATCATCGCAGCGCGACGCCTTCCCGTTCGAAAGGCGTGGAGAGGGCGATCGTTGTGCGCGTGCGCGCCATTCCCGGCATCGCTTTAAAACGAGCGAGCAGATCGTCGAGATGCTCCGTGGAGCGCGTGACGACCTTGCAGAGATAACTCTCCTCACCCGCAACCGAATGCACCTCGCACACCTCGGGCATGGCGGCGAGACGCTGCATGAATGCGTCGTAGTTGCAGTCGGGCGACGTATAGCAACTGATGAACGCGGTGAGCGGATAGCCGAGGCGGCGGACGTCGACGCGTGCACCGTAGCTGCGAATGTGACCACGTTGCTCCAACCGCTTCACGCGCTCGTGCACGGCAGGTGGCTTGAGTCCGACGATGCCGCCGAGTTCGGCAAAGGTCGCGCGTCCGTTGCGTTGAAGGGCCTCGAGCAGACGAAGGTCGAGCTCGTCAAGTTCGGGTGAGAGAGCGATCATATTCGGGAATCTCTGTACATCGGCGGTGAAATGTTCGGCATACCTAGCCTATCACGCCTGATCTGTTTGGCGCAACTCTGCGCCCTGCTCTCTCTGCTGCCGGCTTGCTCGGTGCCCGCGCCGCCGGGAGGAGTCGCTCGCTTCAACCTCTCGGCGGACCCCACGACGCTCGACCCGCTCTTCATGCACCCTGACGCAGCCACGGTCGAGGCGGAGGTGGACCGTCTGCTCTTCGAGCCGTTCATCGATCTCGATAGCCGCGGCAAAGCGATTCCCGAGCTGCTCGCGCAGATCCCGACGCACCGTAACGGCGGTCTCTCCCCTGACGACCGCACGATTCGTTATCACCTGCGGCTCAACGTCGTATGGAGCGACGGCGTGCCCGTGACCAGCCGCGACGTGCTCTTCACACTCCACGCAATTCTCGATCCGCATAACCCCGTGCGTTCGCACGAGGGCTACGACCTCATCGATCGCGCATGGGCACCGGACGCGCACACGGTCGTCTTTCATTTGAAACGCGCGTGGGCGCCGGCGGTCATGACCTACTTCTCCTACGGTTTCTCGCCGCAGTTCGTCTTGCCGGCGCACGTCTTGCGCAGCGAGGCGCCGCTCGCGCAGGCGCCGTTTAACGGTGCGCCGTCGGTCGTCGACGGCCCATACCGATTTCTTTCGTGGTCGCGCGGTGAAGGGTTACGGCTCGGCGCGAATCCGCGGTATTGGCGCGGTGCGCCGCGCGTGCGCGAGCTCGACCTGCACATCGTTGCCGACCCGTCGACGAACCTTCTTCTGCTCCAAACGGGGCAGGTCGATTGGAATCTCGTCGCGCCCGTGCAGTGGGCGCTCTTGAAGGGAGCGCCCGGCATCCACTTCGTTCGCGTGCCGACGGCCGTCATCGCCGGCATCTCGCTCAACACGGCGCACCCGCCGCTCGACGACGTCCGCGTACGACGCGCGATCGCCATGTCGATCGATCGCTACGGTCTCGTGCGCCGTATCACCCTCGGCAGGTACGTCGTCACCGATATGCTCCAACCGCGCTTCTCGTGGGCCTTCGACCCGCGCGTTCGCGAACCGGCGTACGATCCGCGAGCGGCTGATGCGCTGCTCGACGAAGCGGGATGGCGCCGAGCTCGCAACGGTATGCGCAGCAAGAACGGCACGCTGCTCGATCTCGTCTATGCCGCCTTTCCCGAGACGGCGAGCGGCGTGCGCATCGCCACCGCCGTGCAGCAGGAGCTACGCGCTCGCGGTATCGGGATGGAGATCAAGTCGATCAGCAACGCGCAGCTCTTCCTCCCGGTTAGCGGAACGCTCGCAACCGGCAACTACGACCTCGCCTACGTTCCCTGGACGATGGGAGCAGATCCCGACGATTCGAGCGTGCTGGCGTGCGGGGCGCCCTCGAACTACATGAGGTGGTGCGACAAGCGGGTCGACGCGCTCGAGCGGGCGGCGCTCACGGCAACGACGCAGAGCGCACGCAAAGCACTCTACGCTGAGATCGCTCGGATCGTCGCCACGCAGGTGCCAATCATCTACCTCTTCGATGCGGAGTACATCTACGCGTATCGCACGCGGCTGCGCGGCTTCTCACCGAATGCGTTCGTTCCGACGTGGAACGCGTACGCGTGGCGTGTTCAGTAGCTCACCGATCGTGTTGACGCCGTCGACGAAGAGGTCGCATTCTGTGAGGATGACGGCGGTGTCCGCGTCCTGCGCTTGGGCGAGTCGCTTTTCCGTCTCAACGTAGATCTCGCGCAACGGCGGCATCGGCGGGGCCTGCGCGTTCCCGCGCAGCAGCGCAACGCAGCGCTGCAACCCCATATCGAGTCCGTCGCGAAGCGGGATCAGCACGGGTCTGGGCACGGCGGCCGCTTCGTCGAGGTAACTGCGCAGCGTTAGCTGGGCGATACCGATACGTTGTGCGGCGGCAAGCACACCGAGCGCAGCGGAGGCGGCGATCGCATGGGTACGTTCCGGCTCGGCGATCATCGTGTCCACCGAGTGTTCGGCGCGCACGCGAGCTTGCCAGGCGGCGTTTTGCAGCTCGCGCAGGCGTTGAGCGTCACGGGTATCCGGCTTCACGTATGCGCCGAGAATCGCACGAATGTTGCGACGGTACGCGTCGACCTGGTCGGCGAGCGCCGTGCGCGCACGGCCTGCCTCCCACGTCGGCCAAATGAGATAGGCAAACGTGGCGAGACCTGCACCTAGCAGCGTCGCGATCGTGCGCTCGAGCACCGCGTCGTGCTCCTGCGCCGAGCCGCTGAGCGCAAGGAGGAAGACGACGTACGCGGTGACCGTAAGCGTGTAGACGGCATAGTTCAGCGTGAAGACGAAGTATCCGAGCGCCGCAAATAGGACGGCGAGTCCCGTAAGGAGCGCTTGAGACGGGTGGGCGGCAACGACGATCACCGTCGCGACCACGGCGCCGAGGAGCGTTCCGAGGATGCGCGCGAAGCCGCGCGTGAAGGTCGCTTGAAAGTCGGGACGCAGCACGAGCGCGGCCGTCATCGCAATCCAGTATCCTCGAGGCACCGCTCCGGAACGCGCGATCGCCATCGCGATGCCAAGGGCGGCGGCGAGGCGAAGTGCGTGGCGGCCGAACGGCGAGTCGAAGCCGAGATTCGCACGCAGCGTGAAGAGTGCCTCACGAAAGCGCGAGAGGCGCAACAACCGGGGCGCGCGGCTGCGCGGCGGCTCGACGCGGCCACCGCGTTCGTCCGCCGGAACGTCCGCCGTGCGCCACGCCGTGCGCAGCTGACCGAGGAGCGCCTGCGCCTGCGAACGAGCGTGCTTGCCAATTGCGCCGGGCAGAGAGGCCAGCGTCTGCGCCGCGGCGTCGGCGCGTTGCCATTCGCCCCCGAACGATGTCGGCGCGCGGCCTTCATGGAGCGCGGTTGCGATTTCTTCGAGCAGCGGTGCGACGGCGCTTCCGAGCTCCGCGAGCTTGCGCACCGTTTCGGGCTCGTTGCGCCGCTCGTACCGATAACGGTCGGTGACGAGCCCTGCGAGCGTCGCGCGAGCGCGCTCAGCCTCATCGAGCAGCGCTTGAAAGGTCGCGATGTCGCCGCGTTTGGAAAACGGAGCAGGGTCCGCGAGCGTCTGACGCACGCTCGTGATGACGCCGGGATGCAGTGCCGCAGGCGTCGTCGTGCCGAGGTCGCCGGCATACTGCCCGAGCGCGCGATACGCGTCGCCGAGGGCATGACGCTCCGCAGAGTAACGGCGCGTTGGCCAAAGCACGACGAGCAGCAGCGTCTGCTCGATCCCGCCGAACAGCACGAAGAGCGCCTGGTAGGGAATCGACGCGAGGTTGCTCTTTGCGAACACGTCGGCGATGACGAGCGCGACGACCGAGTTCAGGCCGACCGCGGCCGCCGTCGATCCCAGACTGCAGATGAGACCGTAGAGGTAACCCCATACTGCGGCAACGACAATCATCGCGACGGTCGAATGCGCAGCGTATCCGCCGATCACGTACGAGAGCGACATCCCGAGCGCGGTCGCGAGCATCGCTGCAGCGCGCGTTCGGTAGACTCCCTGGCGCGCGGCGAATCCGGTCGAAAGCGCACCGATCGACGCCGCGATCCCTAGCTGCGGCTGATGAAAGAGAATGGTGCCGAGTAGCGGAATCGCGACGCCGATCGAGGAGCGCAGCGCAAACCCGCGCTCGTAGTTCGTGAAGTCGAGCGCGAATGCTGACGTAACTGCGCGCGTGAAGCTCCGCGCGGTTCTCTACAGCTCCTTGACTGCGGCGACGAGGGCGTCGACCGATGCCTTTGCGTCGCCGAAGAGCATCGAGCAGTTGGGAAGCTCGTAGAGCGGATTCTCGATGCCCGCGAAGCCCGAACGCATCGAGCGCTTCAGGACGACGACGTTCGTCGCCTTGTCCACGTCGAGGATCGGCATCCCGTAGATCGGCGAGCTCTTCACATTGCGTGCGGCGGGGTTCGTGACGTCGTTCGCGCCGATGACGAGCGCAACGTCCGTCGTCGGAAACTCAGCATTGGCGGCGTCGAGGTCGAGCAGTGCTTCGTACGGCACGTTCGCTTCGGCGAGCAGCACGTTCATGTGACCCGGCATGCGCCCCGCGACCGGATGGATTGCGTAGAGCACCTTCACGCCGCGTTTCTCGAGCTGATCCGCGAGTGCTTTGACGCTGTGCTGGGCCTGCGCGACCGCCATGCCGTAGCCGGGAACGACCATCACCTTCGATGCGTACGCGAGCATCGCCGCGACGTCATCGACGGAGACACTGCGCACATTTTGCGGTCCGCCCGCGGCTGCGACCTCTTGACCGGCATGCGCGCCGAAGGCGCCGAAGAGCACGTTGGTGAGCGGACGGTTCATCGCTTTGCTCATCGCGACCGTGAGAATCGTACCGCTTGCACCGACGAGTGCGCCGCCGGTGATGAGGAGCTCGTTCGATAGCTCGAATCCTGTAATCGCGACGGCAACACCCGTCGCGGAGTTGAGCAACGAGATGACGACCGGCATATCGGCGCCGCCGATCGGCAAGACGAAGAGCACGCCGAAGAGCAGCGCGCCGACGACCAGCCCCGGATACGCCCATGCCGGGACGACGCCGAGATGCCAAATGAAGACGACGACGAGTCCCACGATCGCGAGCGCGACGATCGCGTTGACGACCTGCTGACCTGCATACGTCATCGGACGTCCCGACATGACCTCTTGCAGCTTGAGGAAGGCGATGATGGAGCCGGCGAAGCTGATCGCGCCGATCGTCGCCGAGAGCACGAGGGAAACCGCCACGAGCGGATCGAGCTCGCCGTGATGAGTGTGTGATACCGCGAGCTCGACGGTCGAGACGAGCGCGGCCGCGCCGCCGCCCGCGCCATTATAGAGCGCGACCATCTGCGGCATCGCGGTCATCTTCACGCGCACGGCCGCTACGATACCGATGAGAGCGCCGAGGACGATGCCGACGACGACGACCCACCAGCCGACGTTGAGCGTTCCCACGAGAACGACGACGAGGGCGATGAGCATGCCCACCATCGCGAGTCGGTTCCCGAAACGCGAGGTGGACGGAGCGTTCAGGAAGTGCAAGCCGAGGATGAAGAGTGCAATCGCCAGGAGATCGAGCAACGTCGTGAGGGTCGAGCTCACTTGTTCGGGCTCTCCCGACGGCGGAACATCTGCAGCATGCGTTCGGTGACGGCGAAGCCGCCGAAGACGTTGATCGCGCCGAAAGTGACGGCGACGAGCGCGAGCACCGTCACCACCGGCGCGTGCGCGTGCGCGCCGAAGAGCGCCGCGACCGCCACGATTGCACCAACGAGCACCACACCGTGAATGGCGTTCGTCGCCGACATGAGCGGCGTATGCAGCGTCGTCGGTACCTTGGAGATCACCTCGAAGCCGACGAAGATCGCGAGAACGAAAACGGTGAGAAGGTGCAAGATCATACGAGCACCTTGCCCTCGCGCACGACGCATGCGCCTTTGATCACGTCGTCCTCCTCATCGAGCACGAGGGCGCCGTCCTTGAGGAACGGCGAGATCAAGGCGAAGATGTTTCGCGAGTAGAGCCGGCTCGCGTCATACGGCATCGTCGAAGCGAGGTTCGTCGTACCGACGATCGTGACGCCGTTCTCCGTGACGATCGTCTGGTCGCGCTTCGTGAGCGCGCAGTTACCGCCGGTATCCGCCGCGACGTCGACGATGACGGAGCCAGGCTGCATCGCTTTAACGGCGTCTTCGGTGATGAG
Organism: Vulcanimicrobiota bacterium; assembly: GCA_030041225.1. Taxonomy (GTDB): domain Bacteria; phylum Vulcanimicrobiota; class Vulcanimicrobiia; order Vulcanimicrobiales; family Vulcanimicrobiaceae; genus Tyrphobacter. The sequence continues at coordinate 17,834 of JASHOG010000129.1, forward strand.
CACGGGCGCGGGTCGCCCCGGCACGGCGGCTGTCGTGACGACCGCGTCGTTCTTCGCGATCGTCTCCGCCATCGCTCGCTGTTGCTGCGCGATCTGCTCAGCACCGAGCTCCTTCGCATATCCGCCTGTTCCTTCGGCGTTTGCTATCTCGAACTGCACGAACGTCGCCCCGAGTGACTCTACCTGTTCTTTCACAACCGGCCGCGCGTCGTAACCGCTCACGACGGCGCCGAGCCGGCGCGCGGTCGCGATTGCCTGTAGTCCCGCAACCCCGGCACCGATCACGAACACCTTCGCAGGAGGGATCGTCCCAGCGGCGGTCGTGAGCATCGGGAAGAAGCGCGGCAACGCGGTCGCGGCGAGCAGCACCGCTTTATAACCCGCAATGTTGCTCTGCGAGGAGAGCGCGTCCATCGGCTGGGCACGAGTGATTCGTGGAATCGACTCGACCGCGAGTACCGTAAGGCCTCGCTCCGCGAGACGTTTCAGGTAGCCCGGGTCGGCGAGCGGGTTGAAGAAACCGACGAGCGTCGTCGATTTGCGCAAGAGGGCCAAGAGCTCGTCGCTCGGCGGACGCACACACAGGAGCGTATCGGCGTCGCGCGCGAGCGTCGCATTGTCCTCGACGATAGAGGCACCGGCCTTCCGGTAAAGATCGTCCGGAAACGAGGCACGTTGCCCGGCACCTCGCTGAACGTGCACGGCGACGCCGAGCTTGACGAGTCGGGAAACGCTCTCCGGGACGAGAGCAACGCGCCGCTCGTTCGGAGCGGCCTCGCGTGGAACGGCGGCGATCATGCGAGGTGGATACGGTTGCGCAATACGCCGATTCCTTCGATTGCGACTTCCATCTCATCGCCGTCTTGCAGAAACTCCGGCGGCGTACGGGCGAAGCCGACACCCGCGGGCGTTCCCGTCGCGATGACGTCGCCCGGCTCGAGCGTCATACCTCGGCTCAGCTCCGCGATCAGGCGGGGGATGGGAAAAATCATCTGCGCGGTGTTGCTATGCTGCTTCTCCACACCGTTGAGGCGGAGGCTGATCTCGAGCCGCTGAGGATCGCGCAGCTCCTGCGCGTCAACGATCCATGGCCCGATCGGGCAGGTATCGTCCAAACTCTTTCCTTTGAACCACTGGCCATGTGCGCGCTGAAGGTCACGCGCCGTCACATCGTTGAGGCAGGTGTAGCCGAAGACGACCTCTTGCCATTGCGTTTCCGCCAGATCCTTGCAACGCATGCCGATGACGACCGCGAGCTCCGCTTCGTAATCGTACTCGTCCGAGACACCGCGCTCGAGGTGGAGCACGGCACCGGGCGCCGCGATCGCACCGGTCGCCTTCGTAAAGAACGTTGGGACGTCTGGGAGCTTGAGGTCGCGACCGAGCGCGCGCGCTCCCTCGCGCGCGTGCTCGAGATAGTTGCGTCCGACGCAGAAGACGTTTCGTGCGGGCCGAACGGGAGCGTCGAGCCGAGTCTGCGCAAGCGGCACGCGCTCGTCACTTACCCGTCGCACGCGCTCCTGCGGTGCGAGGGCGAGAAACTCGCGCATCGTCGTGCATGCGATGACGCGCACGTCGCCGCCGTCGATCGCTCCCGGACGTGCGGGAGCGGTCGCTGTCGCGAAGGTTACGTACCGCAACGCCTACGGACGGGGCGTGGGGGTCTTGTCGATGATGTTCTGTAGCGCCGGGAGCGGCTTGGTATGCGCGCGCTCGTCGGCAGCCTCGCGCCGCGCGACGTCGAGCATCTCGTTCGCGGCGCCTTCGGCGTTGGCCCAGTCTCCGCCGCGTTTGATGAGGGCAATGCGGCGAAAGACCGTGTGTGATCGCGGATCGTAGTCGTAGGTCACCCGGTAGAGGCCGACGTCCGCCGTTCCGTCGGGATGTCGAATCCACATCTGCAGGACGTTTCCGTACGTCTGCGCGTTGAAGGTCGGATTCTTACCGACTTTGGCGCTCTTCACGCGCACGACTTGACCCCTCCGATTCACCTCGACGACGAACTCAGTATGGAGCTGCTCCGTCGGTATGTGAAGGTTCAGCGGGAAGCGACGCGGCGTTGGGTGTGGCGACGGCGGTGGCGGACTCGCAGCGAGGAGCGGCACCGCGACGAGCGCGGCAATGAGCGAAAAGCGGCGCAAGCTTAGTTTCGAGAGAGCGCCGTGAAGGCGTGACCGCATGAGCCGCAGGCGACGACGACTTGGATGTGCGCGCGCTCCCGCATCTCCTTAGCAAGGGCGTCGCCATCGTCGCATCCGCAGAAGCGGCAGCGGGTCGTCGTCGAGCGCTCCGTGCTTTGCTCGTCCACGACCGCCTCGTTACGCGCGAAGAAGCGCCGGCCCTTCCCCGCAGGCCCGCCGCGCGCCGGCCGTCGAAGGGCAAACCATCGATGTCGGCTGCTCGAACCCTTGCTGCCGTGCTGATCGTCCTGCTCATGGCTGCGCCGGCTTCGGCTGCCAGACCCATCGTCGATCTGCATAAGCTCGACGCTTACTTTGCCCTCTTCGCGGCAGACTCAAACGTTCCGTGGAAAGCAACCGCGATTCGTCTCGACACCTCTTCGAGCGCGCCGGTAGAGATTGCCGTCTATCAGGTCGATCCGGCGAATGTCCTGACAGCGGGCTCGAACGCCCGCCCGCGCGCGATCGAGACGAGAGCGCTGCGCGCGGTGACGAGCTTCACGTACACGCCGCCCGGCGGGTATCAGTTCCAGCCGAACGTCGTCGATCTTCCGCTCGGGAGTCGTGAAGGCTTCTTCGTGGTCGAGGCGCGCCGCGGGAACGTCGGCGAGCAAGTATGGGTCAATCGCACGCGCATCGGCTTGATCTCGAAGCAAGCGCCGGCGCAGCTCCTCCTCTACGGCACCGATCTCGCAAGCGGTACCCCGCTCGCGCGGATGCGCGTGCAACTGCTCGTCGGTGACCATTTCGTCACCGCCTATACGGACGATCGAGGATGCATCCGATGGAACGGGCAGCAACGGCCGATCTTCGCGCTTGCGCAATGGGGCCCGAGCTACGCATTCCTCAGCTTCCTGCCGCAAGCGCCGCTTCCATCGGAGATCGTCGGCATTCGAACTGCGTCGGCGGTCGTGCGTGCCGGCAAGAGTGTGCGCATCGTCGGGTTCGCACGCGTTCGGCATGGCGAAACCCTTCGCCCGGGGAGCGGAGCGGCGACGATCTCGCTGCACGACGGCGCGCGCCTTCTAACCGAGCAGCGTGCGACGCTCGACGCCGCGGGCGCCTTCAGTGCCGACCTTCCTCTTCCCGCGAATGCGAGAGCGGGCGACGACGCGATCATCGCGCAAGTCGGAGACGGTGTCGGCAGCGCCTCCGTGCGCATCGACGCCGATGCAAACGGACTCTCGCTCGACGTAGCATCCGAATGCGGCGACGACTGCAATGCGAATGAGGACGTGCCCATCATCGTTCGTTCTTCCCGTCCGAATACGGACGTCCGTGTGACGGTCATTCGTTCACCGCACGTGTACGTCGGCGAGGAGTCCGCGGCCCCACCCTGGGGAACGACGACGTGGCTCGACGAACGTGTGACGACCGACGGCTCCGGGCGTGCCGAGATTCGGATACCGCATCCTACCGACGGACTGAGCTCGACATACGGCGTACGCGTCGAGTCGGGCGGCGCTACCGCCGACACGCGCATCATCGTCCCGACCGCGCCGGTAGCGCTGCGACTGCAGCTCGATCGTGATGAGGAGACGCTCGGGACGCCGATAGACTTCGCCGTCTATGCCGCCGATGTTCGCAGCGGACAGCCGCTTGTGCAAGGGCACGTCGACGTGACGCTCTCCCATGGCGGGCTGATGCAGCAACAATCTCTTGCGCTTGATGAAACGGGGCGCGCGCGAGGCTCCTTTACGAACGCCGATCTCGGCACGAACATGATGACGGTAACTCTCGACTGGAACGGTGCGCGTGCTGAGGACGCAACGCAGCTCGAAGTCGTCTCGCAGGGTTCGAGCGACGTGATACAGGCGAGCACGGACGTGGTCGTTACGGTCGATCGCGATCGTTATCGTCCCGGCGACGCGATTCACGTCGACGCAAGCGCTCCAGGATCCGGCGGCGATGCCCTCTTGACGCTGGAAGGCGCGTTCGGCGTGCAGAGTACGGTCGCGCGCGTTGTCGGAGGCCGCGCCTCGGCGACATTTCGCGCCGTCGATGCGCCGGGCGCCGTGCAAGCCGGCGCCGCGTTCGTGCGTGACGGATCCGTGGCGGTAAATGGTATCCCATTGACGATCGACGGAGCCGGGAGCGCCACGACCTCGACGCTTGCGATCGAGCCGGCGCCGAGCGTGGGTGCTGACGTCACGTTGTCGTTGCTGGGCGCGGGTGATGCACCGGCGACCTTTGCCGTGCGTCTCTCGAGTGGCGAGCCGTCCGGTAGCGCACTCTTTGCCTCGGTTCCCGCCTTCTTGGCCTTCGGCGTCAACAGCACGCAAACGAGCGCGCCCGAATCTGCGACGTGGCACCCTTGGGTCGACTCGACCGGCGATCACCCGCTCGTGCTCGAGTTCGTGCGCCGAACGGAGCCGCCGCCCGACCTGACGATCGCAGAGGCAGATACGTATCCGGTGTCGTGGAGCGTCACACGCGGCGACGGCCCACTGCACGTGCAACTTCCGGCTCAGCCCGGGCACTACACGCTCTCAGTCCTCGAAATCGCCGACGACGGGCGCATTGTCGCCGCCTCGCAGAGCATCGACCTTCCTTGAAAAGGCTGTTGCTGCTCGACACCTATGGGTTGATCTACCGCGCCTTCTTCGCCCTACCTCCGCTCACGACCGCGAAGGGCCTGCCGATCAACGCCGTCTACGGCTTCACGATGATGTTGAATAAGGTCATAGCGGAGGAGCAACCGACGCACGTCATCGCGGCCTTCGATAAGGGGATGCCGGCGCACCGCGTTGCGCTCTACCCTCAATACAAAGCGCAGCGCCAGACGATGCCCGAGGATTTGCGCGGTCAGTTCGCGCTCGTGCGTCGCGTGCTCGATACATACGGCATTCCGATTGCTGAAATCGAAGGGGAAGAGGCAGACGACGTGATCGCGACGCTTGCGACCAAGGCGGAGGAGCAAGGTGCGCAGACGCTCGTGCTGACGGGAGACCTCGACCTCTTGCAGGTCGTCGATGATCGCACGACCGTGCTTGCGACGCGCCGCGGTATCACCGACCTCGCGCGTTACGATAGCGCGGCCGTGAGGGAGCGCTTCGGCTTGAATCCTTCGCAGCTCACCGATTATCGCGGCCTCAAAGGTGACCCGTCGGACAACCTGCCCGGCGTGCCCGGCATCGGTGAGAAAACCGCCTCGAAGCTTCTTCAGTCGGCGGGGACACTCGACGCGCTCGTCGCCGAACCCTCGCGTGCCGGATCTCCGAAGCTGCAGCGCCTCATAGAGGAGTACGGCGCACAGGCGCAGCTCTGCCGCGATGTTTCGCGCGCCGATCGTGACCTGTCGCTCGAGGTCGATTGGGAGCGCAGCCGTTATGAGCCGCCCGGCGACACCGTGCTCTACCCGCTCTTCCGCGAGCTCGAGTTCAAGACGCTGCTGGCGAGACTCAAGCCGCCCGAGAATCTACCGTTGCTCGGAAACGGCGAACAACTGAGCGGTACGTACCGCAGCTACGTCGCGTCGGTCGATCCGCCGGAGTTCGCAAGGCTCGCGCAGGAGCTGCACGCGATGGCGAACGCGCAGCACATTGCCGTCGCACTGCACGAAGGTGCGATCGGTGTGAGCACACGCGCCGGCGAGGGGCTCTCGTTCTCGATCGAGGCGCTTGCACACCAGCCGGTGTGCGCTGCGCTCAGCGAGGTGCTCGAGAGCGCACGACGGCGCATCGTCCACGATGCAAAGCGTGCCGACCATGCGCTGCACGCGCACGGAGTCTCGGCACGCTTCGATGACGACACGATGCTCGGTGCTCATCTGCTCAATCCGTCGCGCTCGTTTGCGGATCTCAACGATGCAACAGCGGAGCTCCTCAACGTGGGCAACGTGCAGGAGGCCGCGGTGGCCGCGGACGCGACGCTTCAGCTCGCACAGCGTATCGCGGGTAGGCTGGACGAGCGCGATCAGCGCGCGCTCTACGAGGACGTCGAGGTGCCGCTTGCGCCCGTGCTCGCCGCGATGGAGCGCGCGGGCATCGCCATCGAGCCGTCCGAACTCCATCGTCTCGGTAGCGAGATCGATGGCGCCGTCGAGCGGTTACAGAAGCGCATCTACGATTTCGCCGGTGAAGCGTTCAACATCGGTTCACCGCAGCAGCTGGGCAACATCCTCTTCGGCAAACTGCAGATTCCCGGAAGCAAGAAGACCAAAACCGGCTGGGCGACCGGCGTCGAAGTGCTCTACGCGCTCGCCCGCGAGTATCCGATCTGTGCGCTCGTCCTCGAATGGCGCGAGATGACGAAGTTGAAGAACACGTACGTCGACGTGATCCCGCAGCTCGTCGATCCACGCGACGGGCGGCTCCACACGATCTTCAACCAGACGGCGACCGCGACGGGACGCCTCTCTTCGACGAACCCGAACCTGCAAAATATTCCCGTGCGTGGTGACCTCGGTCGGCGCATTCGCCGCGCCTTCGTCGCGCGCAGCGGCGAGTACGTCCTGCTCGCGGCAGACTACAGTCAAATAGAGCTGCGGATCATGGCACATCTCTCCGGTGACGAAGCGATGCGCCGCGCTTTCGAGGAGGGGCAGGACATTCACGACTTCACCGCACGCCGGCTCTTCAACGTGCCTGCGAACGAGAGCGTCGATCCGAATCAGCGCCGCATGGCGAAGAGCGTCAACTTCGGCTTGCTCTATGGGATGTCGGACTTCGGCCTCGCGCAGCGGCTCGAAATCTCGCGTGCGGAAGCCAAGGAGATCACGGCGGCCTACTTCGCGCGCTTTCCATCGGTACGTGCGTACATCCAACAGACGCTCGAGGACGGAAGACGAAACGGTTACGTCGCGACGATGCTCGGGCGGAGGCGCTACATGCCCGCGCTCACATCGTCGAACTTTGCGGTTCGGAGCGCAGCGGAACGCGAGGCGACGAACGCGCCGCTGCAAGGAAGCGCAGCCGACCTCATGAAGCTTGCAATGGTGCGCATCGATCGTGCGTTACGAGAGCAGGACCTCGACGCGGCAATGCTGCTGCAGATTCACGACGAGCTCATCTTCGACGTGCGCGAACGCGACCTGCACGCAACCGCGCACCTCGTGCGAAGCGCGATGGAGGGCGCGATGACGTTGAGCGTTCCGCTCGAAACGACACTGAAGACGGGCGCGAACTGGTACGACGTGGAGCCGTTGAATGACGTGTAGCGCGATGCTGCTTGCCGCGGTGACCGCGCTGCCCTCCCCGAATCCGCCGCTCCCGACGACGATCGTCGAGGCACCGGGTGCGCGGCTCGTGCTGGAGACCGCATCGACACCGCAGGAGCGTACGCGAGGCCTGATGAGCCGCACGTCGCTTCCGCCGCACACGGGCATGATCTTCGTCTTCGATGCAGACGCACCGATCTCGTTCTGGATGAAGGACACGCTCGTATCGCTCGACATGGTTTTCGTCGCAAGCGACGGGATCGTGCGAGAGGTCTTTGCAAAGGTACCGGTTCTCTCTCCGAACACGCCCGACGGAGATATTCCTTTAGAATCGGCGCGCGCGCGCTACGTCATCGAGCTGCCCGCCGGAGAAGCCGCACGCGACGGCATCGTTCCAGGGGTGCGACTGCGCTTTGCCCGAGCTCCCTGAAGCAGAGACGATCGCTCGCGGGCTCGACGAACGCGTGCGCGGAGCAAAGATCCGCCGCGTCGACGTACGAAGCCCGAAGAATGTCGTGGCGCCGGGCGGTCTCGATTTCTCGCGTTCGCTCGCCGGTGAACGAATTGAGTACGTTACGCGGCGCGGGAAGTACGTCGTACTCGTGCTCGCCTCGGGAAGGCTCCTCGTCGTTGGCCTACGGATGACGGGGCGTATCCTCGTAGGGAGCCCCGGGAAGCATCTACCTGCGGGGACGCACGTCGTCATCGAGCTCTCGGGAGAGCGGGCGCTGACCTTCGCCGACGTACGCACGTTCGGGCGAATGCGTCTAGTGGAGCGTGGTGAGGCGTGGGACCGGATGCTGGGCGTCGAGCCTCTTGACGAAGGCTTTACAGTCGAGGCCTTTACCGCTATGCTGGCGGGGCGGAAGACACCGGTCAAGGTCCTGTTGCTCGACCAGCACCGCATCGCAGGTATCGGGAACATCTACGCCTGCGAAGCGTTATGGAGGGCGGGGATTCGCCCGAGCCGCCCGTCGGCCTCGCTTTCGAAGGCGGCTGCGAGGAAACTGCACGACGCCATCGTCGAGGTTCTCCGGCAAGCGGTGACGCTGCGCGGCTCGTCCATCGACGACTACGTGGATGCAAACGGATTGCAGGGCAAGTTCCAGGACGCGCTTTCGGTCTACGGACGCGAAGGGGCCGCGTGTCCGCGTTGCGGCAAGTCGATCGTTCGGACGGTGCTTGGCCAGCGTGGAACGTGGTGGTGTCGGACGTGTCAAAAATAAAGAAAGGTCACAAACAACATCACAACCACGCAACTATCACCAACAACCCATGAAGAGGAGGATCAACTCGCGCTGGAGCAGCGGCTCTACGAAGAGTCGCTGAAGGTTCTCGATGAGGGTCAGGTTTTGACCGGCACGATCGTCCAACGGGACAAAGAGGAGCTCCTCGTCGACGTCGGCGGAAAATCCGAAGGAGTTCTTCCCTTCAAAGAGCTCTCGCTCGCCGTCGATCCGAAGACGCTGCGCGTCGGCGATCGGCTCGAGGTCATGGTACACCGCATCGACGAGCTCGACGGTACACTCTTCCTTTCCGAGCGCCGAGCCCGCGCCCTGAAGACGTGGGAACAAGTCATCGAGGCAGACAACAGCAATCAAGTCATTGAGGCGACCGTGACGCACGTCGTCAAGGGCGGTGTCCTGGTCGATCTCGGCATGCGCGGTTTCGTTCCCGCCTCACAGATACGGCGTCAGCCCGTCGGTGATCTCGACGAGCTGCTAGGGCAGCGCCTGCGCCTGAAAGTCATCGATCTGGATCACAAACGCCACCGCGTCGTGCTCTCACAGCGCCAGGTTCTCGAAGAAGAGTTGCAGGCGAAGAAGCAGGAGCTGCTCGGGACGCTCGAGGTCGGGCAGATCCGAGAAGGCGTCGTCGTTCGCCTCGCTGACTTCGGCGCGTTCGTCGATCTCGGCGGTGTCGACGGCTTGATCCACAACAGTGAGCTCTCGTACGCGCGTATCAAGCACCCGTCGGAGGTCGTGAAGATCGGCGACATCGTTCAGGTCGAGATCATGAAGTTCGATCCCGAAGCGAAGAAGGTGAGCCTCTCGCTGAAGCACACGCTTCCGGATCCGTGGGACGAGCACGCGGACAAGCTCTACGAGACGAACCGCCTGCGCGCCCAGGTCGTGAAGGTCACGCCGAATTACCTGCTCGTCGAGCTCGTGCCGGGAATTCTCGCCATGGTTCCGAGCGGCGAGTTCGACAACTCCGTTCAATACGCGGTTGGTCAAGACATCGACGTGACGCTGCTCACGCTGAACCACTCAACGCGACGTATCACGGCGTCGATCCAGCATGTCGCCGACGTGCCGTCGGAGCACATCGAGGTGCTCGCCGAAGAGGAGAACGAGGAAAGCTCCCCCGAGGGCTGACCTGAACGTGCGCGTCGGTCTGACGGGCGGCATCGGCAGCGGGAAGAGCGAGGTCGCGCGGATCTTCGAAGACCTCGGCGCGTTCATCATCGACACCGACGCTCTCGCACGCGAGGCCGTCGCTCCGTACAGCGACGGCCTCCTGCAAATTGCGCGCGTTTGGCCCCAGGTCGTTCACGGGAACGTGCTCGATCGGGCTGCACTCGGTGACATCATCTTCAGCGATGCCGATGCGCGTGCACGGCTGAACGCCATCGTCCATCCGCACGTGCGCCGGCTCGCGCGCGAGCGCGAAGTATTCGCAAAGCCGGGGCAGCTCATCGTCCACGTCGTACCGCTGCTCTTCGAAACGGGGTACAACGATCAGGTGGACAAGACGGTCGTCGTCCTCGCACCCGAAACGCAGCGCATCGCGCGCATTCTCGCGCGCGACGGCCTCGATGAAGAGCACATACGTGCCAGAATGGCGGCGCAGATCGCTCCTGAGGAGGCCCGTCGTCGCGCCGACGAGGTTATCGAAAATGATGGTGACCGAGCGTTACTGCGCGCACGAACGGAACGTGCGTATAAGTTGCTAAGCGGGCAAGCAAGCTAACGCGCCAAATTATAGGCACATGAAGAGCGCCTTCTCCTCAGTATTTTTCCAGCTTGCAGGTCGAGCATAGGAACGTTCCTCGTACCTGGTTTGGCGAGCGCTCGTATGGGTAAACGGGCTGGAGCACTCCTTTTCAACCTGAGGTGAAGCGTCAAAAATGCAAAGTGAATTTCACGGCGGCGGTATGAGCGTCCGCGAGGCCGGACGCCGCGGCGGCGAGCGCGTCAAAGCGAAATACGGCACGGAGTTCTACGAAGAGATCGGTCGCAAAGGCGGCGAGGCGACGAAGAGCAAGTACGGCCCCTCGTTCTATGAAGTCATTGGACAAAAGGGCGGCCAGAAGCCGAAGCGCAAGACTGCGTAACTCACGCTAAAGATTCATGGCCTCTAAGAGATCTTACGGCAACGCGGACCGCGAAATGTCGGTCCGCGAAGCCGGCAAGAAGGGCGGCGACACCGTGCGCGACCGCTACGGTTCCGGTTTTTACGAAGAGATCGGCCGTAAAGGCGGTAAGGCGACGCGTGACCGTCACGGCGTCGAGTTCTACGAGTCGATCGGCCAAAAAGGCGGAAAGAAAGTCAAGGAAAAATATGGGCCCGACTTCTACGAGGAGATTGGGCACAAGGGCGGTCAGAAGGTGAAGAGGCTGATCGCCGAGGCGAAGAAGCGCCTCGCCGAAGAATCCCGCGAACGCAGAAGATAAGCTCGTAGCTTGAGTGCGATCGGCATGCGGTGGTTTCGAAGTCGCTCGTCGCTCGTCGTCCTGACTCGCTCCTGCTGCTCCGCCTCCTCGCTCCCGCCATCCTAGCTTCGCTCGTCGGTCGGAGCCTTCTCAACCACCGCATGCCGATCGCGCTCAAGCTACGAGCTTAAGGGCGCAGAGAATTGTTCTCTCTTACGGAATTCTCACGGACCCATCAATTCTACCGAGGTGGATTTGATTTTTCGTGAAGTCCACACTGATCGTGCTGATCTTCAGCGTGTCGCCGCCGACGTGGAGATAGCTCGTGTGAATCATATCGAGCAGTTTCGCGTCGTTCGTCCATGTGACATAATCGGTATCGAAGGAGCGCTGAAACGGGTCGTGCAGCATCTGGATGTGGACCCTCCCGATCGCGGTGAAGTCGAGCGTCTCCGTATTGAGGGCAACGTGCCTCGCGTCGATCTCGACGTAAGGCTTCCCGTTCTTGTAGATGACGCCGTCGTGCACGCCGTCGAGCGTCCCGATCGTGCCGTCGTTCGAGAACTCACCGCGATCGTACGAGAGCGTCCACGCGTGCGTCGAGATCGTGTGATTCCCGCCGCGGACGTTACCGCCGCGAAGGACGATTGGCTCGTTCTCCTGAGGTGACGGTGGTGTGTTGATCCCTGCGAGAATGACCCCGACGACGAGGTAGATGACGAGCGCAGACCCTGCGATGATGAGCGCGAGCCGCCACCGTTTCGCCGTCACGGACGGCGCCCCGGCACGACGATTGCAAGATAGAGCAGCGAGAGCAGGGCGATAACCGGCGCAGGCCCGATGCGTGCGAAGAGCGAGCCGGGCGGCGGCCCGACCATTCCAATGACGCTCGTTTGAACGCCCATCGGTGCGCGCTGCGTCCAGTGCCCGTCGGGAGCGATGATACCGCTCACCCCGGTTGCCGCAGCGCGCACGAGCCACATCCCGCTCTCGATGGCGCGCAGCTGCGCGATCTGCGCGTGCTGATAAGGACCGGAGGTTTCGCCGAACCACCCATCGTCGGTGGAGACGACGAGCAATTGCGCTCCGCGCGCCACCTGCGCGTGGACGAGATCGGCGAAAGCCGATTCCCAGCAGATCTCCGGCGCGACGCGCAGCCCGGCAGTCGTCGGAAAGACTCCGTCGACGGTGCCGTGGGAGAAACCGCCGTTCAGCTCACCCACGTACGGCATCCACGAGAGAAAACGCTCCCCGGGGAAGTCCTCGGCGAACGGTACGAGCTGACGCTTGTCATACGTCGCGGGTGGGCGACCGGGAGTGAAGAAAAAGAGCGAATTGTAGAAGTTGCCCTCGCGCTCCGAGATGGAGCCGACGATGAGCGATGCTCTCATCGTATCCGCAAGCGCCGTGAAATGCTGCTCGAGTACCGGATCGAGATCGAGTCCGATGCCGCGAATCGCAATCACCGTTTCCGGCCACACAACGAGGCGAGGATGCATCGCGGAGAGAGCGCGCGTCATCGTCGTGTAGCGCCGGACGGCGAGCTCGAGCGACCCGGGCTGCCACTTCAGCGTCTGCACGATGTCGCCTTGAACGGCTGCAACCGGAATGGTCGCGGCCGCCGCGCGTCGAGCCGGCCATGCGATCCAGCATCCGATCCACGCGACAATCACGATGGCGAGCATCACGGCAAACGGGCGAACGTTGCGCCTGACGACTGCCGCGGCGGCATATGCGCCGATGACACAGAGGACGAATGTGACGCCGTAGGTGCCGAAATATGCGGCGAAGACCCGCAACGGCGTCTGCGCTTGCGTGTAGCCGAGTTGCGCGAAGGGAATGCCGAGCGGACCGATCGAGCGCAGCCACTCCGTCACGGTGAAGGCGCCGGCCCACGCGAGTGGAGCAAGGGCGGCGAGCGCACGCCGCTGCGCGAGGACGGAAAGCACACCGGTAGCGGCCCACGCAACCCCTTCGACGACCGCGCAAACGAACACCGCCGCGGCCGCCCAGTACGGTCCCACATCCGCCTTGATCGTGTACGTCCACCACGAGTAGCTGATGCAGAAAAAGATCGTTCCGGCAATCCAACCGCGAGTTAATGCGCCTTTCCAGGAGGCGCCTATAAACGTCCAGAACAGCGCTGCCGTCCCAAAAGGCATGAGCCATGCGGCGCCGACCTTGGGAAAGCCGAGGGTCAGCACGACTGCGGCGATTGCGGCGACGAGCGTGTCGCGCAGTGCCGTTGAGGAGAGCAGAATGCGCAGAGTCGGTCTACTGGTTTTCGTGACGGCGCTCATGGTCGCAGGCTGTGGCCGACAGGTAACCTTTCCGAAATACACGACCGCCAACGGCGGCTTGCCGAGCGGCTGGATGGCGGTAGACTTCACCGTTGCCGCGCCGTTCACTTTCTCTACGAACGACTACATCATCATCTTCAACACGTCCGGCAACGGCATCACGCCGCTTCCAGGCGGAGGCGCGCAGGACAACTACGCCGGATTCAGCGACGCACTCATCGTGAGCGGCAACACGGCGAACGTCGTCGAGGTGCAGCCGGTCCAGTTCTACTTCTCCTCGAACGAGCCGGGAACGATTCCCGCCGTCGAGCCGCTCTACGTTCCTTCGCAAGATATCATCCTCTATTCAAACTACAACGGCGTGAACACGGAGTTTCGGGTTGAGTTCGAGCGGGCGATCTTTAGCAGCCTTGCCGCAACGCCGTCGCCGAGCCCATCGCCGTCGCCGAGTCCAACGCCGACACCGCCGACGCCCTCACCGAGCCCTTCTCCGAGCACATCGCCGTCGCCGTCACCGTCTCCGACACCGAAAGCCGTCATCTGGCTCTTCAACTGCTTTGTCACGTCTCAAGGCACGAGCGGCGGCTCGTACTCGACGTACGAGCCCGATGACTCGCTCGGCCTCGACGGCGCGACCGACACGACATTTTCCTCGCCTTCGTTGAACATCGCCACCGCGTTCGACATCACGCAGAACGCGCTCGGATCGGTTGCCCCGACGCAGAGCGAGCTCATCGTCAGCTGCTCCGTTCAAAATACACCGTAGGGCGCTAGAAGTTCAGGTTGCTCGGGATAACCGACTGGCCTTGGCCCACGTTGAAGCCGAGGCTCTGTGACGGGAAGGCGAGCAAGTTGAGCGAAACGTCGAGCAGCTTCGAATCTTCGTTGTAGAGCGCCTGCACCTGATAGCACTGACCGATCGTCTTCGTGAGATAGACGATTTTGTCGGTGATGCGGCGCTGCAGATCCCAGTTGACGTTCCCGGCAAACTCGACTTGCGTGCTCGGACCTAATGGCTCCGAGAACTGCACGTTGGTCTCCTCAAAGCCGAGGCCGGGGCCGGGAAGGAACGAGCCGCCGAGCAGCACGACGGAGTTGCTCGACGGACTCACCTGCGCTTCATAGCTCACCGGCTGTGCGTGCGCATCGAAGAGCGTCGAGAAGCCGAGATCGATGTTGTAGGCCGAGCCGTTGAAGAACCGCAGCTGATCCTGCGCACCCTTCGTGTTCTGCGTCGGAAGCTGATCGAGGTACTCGAACGGCACTGCCGCCGGGCCGTTGTAGTTCGCCTCGTTGTAGGTCACCATGTTCACGATGTGATTCGTGACGGGCGTCGTCAACGTCATGAGCTGTGTAATCGAGGCTTTTAGGTCACCGGTTCCGTACGCGTACTGGTTCACGTCGACGGTCGCTTGGAAGTCGCTGCCGAACACGTGGTACAGCGCGGGCCCGAGCACGAAGGCCAAGTCGGCACGCGAGGTGTTGAAGGCGTTTGACGGCTCGCTGTACTGACCGATCGTGAAGTCGGCCGAGACCGGGAAGATGAAGTGCGGGAAGAACTCATACGGCCGAATGTCGAGCTGCGGGATCTCATTGTCTCCGGACGGTATGCGCGCGTATTGCTTGTCCCATGTCAGCTGGTAGTTCGCGCCCTTCGTGGTCCAGCTGAGCACGTCGTCGAGCGTTGCGGAGGCGTTCGACGAGGAGAAGCCACCGTAGCTCGCTTGGTCGTTCGTCATGGTGAAGTTGAGCGAGTTGCTCAGATGCGAGTTGAACTGCACCGCGTCGGCGAACGTGAACGCGTTCGACTGGGACTCCGTTCCGACCGACGAGTGGGTGAACGTATAGTTCTGAGAGTCTCGCTGCGTCTGGTGCGAGACGCTGAAGGTTAGCGTCTCGTTCGCCGGCACGTCGGTCAACGGACCGTAGTTCGACTGGTAGCTGTAGTTGACCGTCGAGTGGAGCGTCCTCGAGAAGTTTTCGATCTCCTGTGCCGCGAGGTTCACTTCCGTTGCATCGACGCGCCGGTCGTGGATGCGGTAGAAGTTAATGTTGCCGCTGCGCCGATTGTTCTTGCGCTGAAAGAACGCGACGTAGCCGATGCCGACGCCGACCTTCGTGTAGTAGTTCAGCTCGTAGTAGCCGTAGTAGTACGGCGATGTGCCGAAGGCGTACTTCGTCTGGATCCAAAAGCCTTCGTACTCGTCGTATCCGACGTCGGGAAAGTATTGAGGCCGCGTGCGCTGCCCTTCCACCTGGCGTAGCGGAATGATGACCTCGGGCAGAAAGAAGACGGCTGCCGCACCGAGCCACAGGATCGCTTGATAGATGATGATGCGATCGCCGGGGATGACGACCATGTTCCTTCCCGTGACGTGATAGCCGCCGTGCGAGTGCTCGCACGTGGTGAGGAAGGGGTGTTGGCCGTGTCCGACACCGTTCGAGTCGGTGTGCAGGTCTTCCGCGGTGTAGTGCACGAGGCCGCGGTCGACGCCTTGTCTGCTCGCGCCGCGACCGTTCACGAGCTTCGCCGTCTGATCGACGACGTCGAAGTAAATCTCGTCCGCAAACAGCACCGAATCTTGCTGCTGATCGACGATGTACGGATGGCCGGTGATCGTGACCGTCCGGTCGCCGTCGTAGTGTGCGTTATCGCCGACGATCTCCTCGGTCCCGTAGAAGATGTGCACGTTTCCGACCGCATCGCCCGGGTGCCCCGCGCTCACGTTTCCGACGATTTTGTCGGCGACGACACCGATCTGACCGGGCGCGAGCGTCGGAACGCCGGCCGGATACGGCGTCGCGGGCGGGATGCCTTGTCCGGCCGGAACGATCGAGGGCGATGGTTGCGGACCGCGCGTGAGGAAGACCGGGCCGCTCGTCGGCGTCGGCGTTACCGTTGAGGGAAGCGGCGGAGGCGTGACGGACGGCGTTGTGTTCGGAAGCGGTGTCGCATAGAACTGCAACGTTCCATTCGGCACACCCGGCATGTTCGGCGCCGGCAGCGCGGTCGCGCTCGGCGCGGGCGCCGGTGTCGCCGCTTGCGCGACCACCGTACCCGATGCCTGGGCATCTGCAACACATGCGGTCGCGTTCAGGAGTTGAAGAGCGCGAGCGTTATCGTAGGTCGACGGCAAATTCGACGGCGCTCCGGCGGCAGCCGCGTACTCACTCAGCAGCGCGCAAAGACACGCGATGACGGCCCGCGTGGAGCCCCGGCGCTGCGCATGCAACCCGTAGGGCCCCTAACGCTCTTCCAACCAGAGCAGCGTTGCACCCATGAACCCCATGATCGCGTTCGGCAGCCACGCCGCTAGGTATGGATTGATCGCATCGTTGCTGCCGAATGCAGATGCCGCCGAATAGAGGATGAAATAGAAGAAGAACGCGATGATCGAGAGCGCGATGCCCAACATGCGTCCGCGCCTGCCGAACCGGATGGCGAGCGGAAGTGAGACGAGGACCGCGATGAAGCACGCAAAGGGCCACGCGAGCTTGTTGGCCAGCGTGATCTCTAAGTTGCCGAGTGCCGTCCCGCCGATTCCTTGCGCGCGGAGCGCCTGCACTTGCAGCGAGAGCTGCTTGCTGTTCATGGTCCACGCGTCGGTATTGACGGAGCTCAGAAATTGCGCCGCGCTCTCCTCGAGCGGGAGCGGAATCGTCACGGCGTTGACATGCTGCTGACCGACGACGTAACCGTCGTTGTTGTAGCGCGTGTTGACGACGTCCTTGAGCACGAGCCTCGAGCCGCTCACGACGGCGCTACGCGCCTGAAGCGTCTCGTTCCACGGTCCGAGGTGTGCGGGCTTGAAGACCTGCACGCCGTACATCGTCTTACCGTCCGGTCCGACTTGCGTGACGTAGAACACGTTCCCGGTGTCGGGGTCCTTCCGGAAGAACTGCGTCTCGAAGGGCAGCGAGGCCGTGTGGTAGACGATTTGATAGAAGGTGCGCGTCGAGAGATCGACCGCCTGAGGCGCGATCCATTCGTTCATTCCGTACGCGAGCAGGAACATCACGAAGCCGAAGACGAGCGGCGTCGCTGCGATGCGCAGGATGTGGATGCCCGACGTGCGCATCGCGGCGACCTCGTTGTCAGCCGTCAATCTTCCGACTGCGAGCAGCGATGCGACGAGCGAGGCAAACGGAAACGCCATCGGAATCGCCTGCGGAATCCGCAGCACGACGAAGCGAAGCACCAAGAAGAACGGTGCATGCTGGTTGATGATGTAGTCCGCGGAGATAACGAAGATGTTCAGCGCCCAGAAAATGAAGTACGCGAAGAAGCCGCCGAGAAACGGCCAAAGCATCTCGCGCAAGAGATAACTGTCGAGAATCGGCAGCAGGCTCGCGCGTGTGCGTGCGTACGGTAACAAGCGGCGCAATGTGAGGGTCGACATCACGCTTGCAGCCCGCTGGATACGACTAGTAGCTGCGGTACGTCGATAGCACGCGCGCAACGTAGGCGCGCGTCTCCGCGTACGGCGGGACGCCGTGGTAGGCGTCGACCGCTCCCGGCCCCGCGTTGTATGCCGCGACGGCCAAGGTCACGTTGCCGCGGTAGCGCGTCAGCAGCGAGCGGAGGTACCCGCTCCCGCACTCGACGTTCGAAACGGGCTCGAAGGGGTCGATCCGGCAGCGAGCCGCGGTGCCGGGCATGAGCTGCATCAGTCCCTCTGCCCCGGCAATCGAAATCGCCGACGGGTCCCCGCCCGACTCGGCCATCAAGACCGCGTTCACCAATCCCGGCGGCAGAGCGTTGTCGGCTGCTCCCCGCGCAACGAGCTGCCGAATCTCGAGCGAGTCCAGGGCCTGCGACGCGTACGGAAGGTAGCTCCCCCCGCCGCAGCCGCAGAGCAGAGTTAAGAGACTCGCGATCGAGAGAAGCCGCGGCATGGGCATCGACGTTCGTTTTCCTCGGAGAGCGTGCCTTGTATCCGGCCTCCGCGCGGGGCGCCGGGCGATTAGACCTTGGCGAGGATTTCCTGGGCCGGTCCGCTCGGCCGCACTTGCGTCTCAGTCTCACCGTCGCTATAGTGGTTGAAAGTGGTGCCCAGTGGGGGCTCAGGGAGGACCATTGGCCGAATCACCTCGGCTTTCCGGGTTGGTGGAGCACGCCCTCGACGAGAAGGGTCGACTTGTCGTGCCCGCGCGCTTTCGCGAGCGGCTCGGAGCCGGCTTCGTCCTCACGATTGCGCGCCCCGATCCGTGCCTCGCGCTCTACCCGAGCGGCGTCTGGGCCGAGTTTTGCACGCGGCTCGAAGCGGCAGCGCGCAAGGACGATGCGTTCCGGCGCATGGTGCGCTCGATCTTCGCGCACACCGAAGACGTAGGCTGCGACGCCCAGGGTCGCATTCTCATCCCGCCGGCGCTGCGCGCGTACGCCGCAATCGATCGTGACGTCGTTTCGGTCGGAGCGCTGACGCGCGTCGAGATCTGGGCGAAGGAGCGTTTTGCCGAGCACGCCGAGCCGAAGGGCGGCAGCGTCGATCTCTTCGGTGAGCTGGGCCTTTCCTAATGGGGACGTCGCGTGAGCCACATACCGGTTCTCGAGCACGCAGCGCTCGCGTACCTTGCAGTGAGCCCGCATGGCACGTACGTCGACGCGACCTTCGGCGGCGGCGGTCACAGCCGCGCGATCCTCGCACGGCTCCATGGCGGCAGACTCATTGCAATCGATGCCGATCCGGAGGCTGCAGCGCGTGCGGAAGCAATCGGCGATGCGGCGCTCGAGTTCGTTCACGCGAACTTTCGCGGGCTGGCCGAGATTCTTGCGCAACGCGGCATCGCACGCGTCGACGGCGTCCTCTTCGATTTGGGAGTCTCTTCGATGCAGTTTGACGATCCTCGGCGCGGCTTCTCGCTTTCGAAACCCGCGCCGCTCGACATGCGCATGAATCGGTACGCCGGGCGCAGTGCATACGATGTGTTGACGACGGCCAGCGAGCATGAGCTCGCAGAGATCTTCCATGCGTTCGGCGAAGAACGCGCCGCTCGCCGCGTCGCGCGCGCTATCGTCGCCCGCCGCCGCTCCGGGGAATTACCGACGACGACAACGGACTTTGCGCGCTTCGTTGCCGGCGTCGTGCAACGCCACGGGCATCGCGAGCGCCTACACCCGGCAACGCGCATCTTTCAAGCGCTCCGCATCGCTGTGAATGACGAACTCGACGCGCTCGCTGAAGGCCTGAGCGCCGCCGTCGACTCGCTGCGTGAGGGCGGGCGCGTCGTCGCGATCAGCTTCCACTCATTGGAGGATCGTGTCGTGAAGCACGTGCTGCGTGGCGACGAACGCATCGACGAGCTCACCAAGAAGCCGGTTCGACCGGAGCCGGAGGAGATCGCCGAAAATCCGCGCGCGCGCAGTGCGAAGCTCCGCGCCGGGGAGCGCCGAGCACTATGACCGCCCTTCGGCTCGAAGCACCTCGTATCCGCAATCCGCGGACCGCGCGAAGCGCGGCGCAGCGCCGGCTGGTGAGGAATCACCGCAGCCACTACGCGGTACATGGCCGCATCGCGCTCGGCGTGACGGCCGTGCTGCTCGTCTGCCTTTCCTACGTCCTGCTCACCGCAAACATCACCGCCCTGAGCTATGCCGTGGAGCGCGCGCACGAGCAGCGGACGGAACTGGAACTGCAGACCGCACGGTTCGACGACCAGATCGCGACGATGACGTCCGATGACCGGCTTGCGGCGGTCGCGGCAAAGCTTGGAATGGTTGAGCCGACCCAGTTCTTACGCGTCAACGTCGGACAGACGCCGTGGTCGGCGCAGAACCCGCTCGCATTTCTCGGGAACGGTCGTTCCCAAGAGCGCTAAATGCACAAGCGGCTCTTCTCGCGTGTAGCACCGCTGCGCGCGAAGCTCTTCTTCTATTTCTGCTTTGCGATTTCGCTCTACCTCGTTTGGCGCCTGTATGACGTGCAGGTGCTGCGCGGCCCGGTCTTTGCGCGTGCCGCGCTCATCCAGCGCACGCGCCTGATTACGATTTCGGGGCACCGAGGTTCGATCCTCGATCGCGACGGAAACGAACTCGTTCGCTCGTTGCCGTCGGAGTCGATCTACATCGATCCGCGAGATGTCGAGAATCTCGGCACGACCATTGCTCGTTTGAGTGCGGTCATCGGTCCGCTCGAGCCGCAGTCCGTTGCGCTTCTCCGCGATCCGCGCGCGCAGTTCGTGTACATTGCGCGTAAGGTTCCACACGACGTCGTCGAGCGTGTTGCCGCGCTCGATTTGCCGGGTGTCGGCATCGAGCCGGAGGTTACGGGGCGGCGGATCGATACCGTCGGGACGCTCGCCTCGACGGTGCTCGGATACGTCGGCATCGATGAAAACGGCCTCGCCGGCGTCGAGTATTCGTACGACGACGTGCTGCGCGGCATCTTCGGAAAGGTGCTCGTGCAGGTCGATGACCTGGGGCGCCCGATCCCGCTTGCGCGCGAATCGGTCGTGAAACCGCCGAAAGACGGCCTCTCGATCGAGCTGAGCCTCGATTCGTATCTGCAGTTCGTCGCCCAAGAGGCGCTCTCGCAGGAGATACACCGCTACGATGCGCGCGACGGCACGGTGATCGTCATGGACCCGTGGACCGGCGAGGTGCTCGCGATGGCAAATCTTCCGGATTACGATCCGAACCATTGGGATCGCGCCTCGCCGCAAGCGCAAGACGATCGGGCGGTGATGGATGCGTACGAGCCCGGCTCGACGTACAAGCTCGTCACCGCGGCAGCGGCGCTGACATCGGGAACGGTGAGCGAGAGCTCGCGCTTTCCGGCACGGGACAAGATCGTCGTCGGCGGCTGGACGATCCACAACGCGGAGGACGGCTTCATGCCAAACGCGGGATCGAGCGAGACGCTCGAGCAGATCGTCGAGTACTCCCACAACGTCGGCGCGGCGGAGGTAGGGATGCGCATCGGCGCGCCGGCGTTCTACGCGATGGAGCGCCGGGCGGGATTTGGGGAGCCGACTGGGATCGGGCTGGCGGGTGAGAATCCGGGGATCGTGCCGCCGCCGGAACAGTGGAGCGCACCGAGCTTGGCGACGATGTCGTTCGGTCAGGGGGTTGCCGTGACGCCGATTGCGCTGACGCGTTACTACTGCGCAATTGCGAACGGCGGGCTGTTGATGAAGCCGCTGCTCGTGCGTGCGTACGTGGACAGCTCGGGGAACGTGGTCGAGCGCTTCAGCCCGCAAGTGGTGCGGCGGGTGTTCTCGCCTGAGATTGCCTCGACGCTGCGGAGCTTCTTGCGGGCGGTGGTGCTGCACGGGACGGGCGATCCGACGGCGCAGATTCCCGGCTATATGACCGCCGGCAAAACCGGAACGGCGCAGATCGTCGAGAATGGAGAGTACGAGCCGGGAGCGTACTCGGCGTCGTTCATCGGCATGATTCCCTACGAGCATCCGCGTTACGTCATCTACGTGAAGATCGACCGCCCGGTCGGCGCCTACTACGGTAGCATCGTCGCGGCCCCGGTCTTTACGCGCATCGCGCAGGCCGCGATGATACGGGACGGCATCACGCCGGCGCGACCGCTCGCGGCCGCGCGTTGAGCGCGCCGAGGAGCGTCGAACTCGCCTCGCTCCTGCGCCGCCTGCCGAATGCAAGGATACTCCGCGGCGATCCTCACGCCCAGATCAGCGGTCTTGTCACCGATTCGCGTCGTGCCGAACCCGGTGTGCTTTTCGTCGCGCTGCGTGGTGAGCATGCCGATGGGCACGAGTTCGTTGCGCAAGCTCTCTCGCGCGGCGCGGCTGGAGTCGTCGTCGAGCGCGATCTCGACATTCGTGCTCGCGCGGACGGCGTCATCATTCGCGTCGAGCAGTCGCGTCGTGCGCTCTCGACCCTCGCGGCGGCGTTCTACGGCGACCCATCGCACGATCTCACGGTGATCGGCGTCACGGGAACCAACGGAAAGACGACGACGACGAGGATGTTCGCGGCAATCGCGCAGGGCGCGGGCATGCCATGCGCCGTCATCGGCACGATCGGTGCCGAGTTTGAGGGGCGAACGTGGCAGCTCGAGCAGACGACGCCTCTGCCGGAGCATCTCCACGCGCTGCTCGCGCACGTGCGCGATGCCGGAGCGCGCGCCGTCGCAATGGAGGTGAGCTCGCACGCGCTTGCCCTTGATCGCGTTGCGGACGTGCGGTTTGCTTGCGGTGTGCTCACGAACGTGACCCGCGATCACCTCGACTTTCATGGGACGGTCGACTCCTACGCGGCGGCGAAGCGCGCGCTCTTCGAGGCGAGCGCAGCCGCGGTGCTCAACGTCGACGACGAGAACGGTGCGCGCTGGGCCGCGGAGCTTCACGACCGCAAACCGGTGCTGACGTACGCGATGCGCGGTCCGGCCGATATCGTCGCCCGCGACGTAGCGCTTCATCCGGGCGGGAGTAGATTTGTCGTCGGCGATACCGCCTTCGAGCTCTTCCTTCCGGGGCGCTTCAACGTCGAGAACGCGCTTGCAGCGATCGGCGCGGCCCGCACGTTGGGAATCGATGACGCCGCGAGCGCGCGCGCGTTACGCGGAGTGACGCGCGTCGCCGGTCGCATGGAACGAGTCGGCGAGGGCGAGATTCACGTCTTCGTCGATTACGCGCATACGCCGGATGCTCTCGAGCAGAGCCTGCGGGCGGTGCGCGAGCTCGCGCGTGGGAACGTTGCGGTCGTCTTCGGCTGCGGCGGCGATCGAGATCGGGGAAAACGCGCGCAGATGGGTCAGGTTGCAGCGAGACTCGCCGATCGAATCTACGTGACGAACGACAATCCGCGCAGCGAGGATCCCGCGACGATCGCACGCGAGATCGTCGCCGGGATCGGCACGAAACGGCACGTCGTCGAGCTTGACCGCCGCTGCGCGATCGAACGCGCGGTACGCGATGCGAGCGAAGGCGACGTCGTGCTCGTCGCCGGAAAAGGGCATGAGGCGTATCAAATCATCGGCGAGCGCAGGCTCCCATTCGACGATACGGCGGTCGCACGCGAGGCGCTGGCCCAGCGCTCGTGAGAATACCACTCGAGGCTGCGGTCGAAGCGACCGGGGCTCGTTTGCTCGACGGGCAACGCGCGCCCGAGTCGCTGCGCATCGTCACCGACACGCGCACGCTCCAGCGGGGAGAGACGTTTCTCGCGCTGCGTGGCGAGCGTTTCGACGGTCACGACTACACGGCACGAGCCGTCGAAGCGGGCGCCCGCGCGTTGATCCTCGATCGCGAGAGTGCGCGCATCCCGGGCGTCGCGACGCTCCTCGTCTCCGAGACGCTGTCGGCGTACATGGCGCTTGCCGCAGCGGCTCGCAGAAACTTTCACGGACGGGTCGTCGCGATCACCGGCAGCACCGGCAAGACGACGACAAAAGTTCTGCTCGCACAACTGCTCGAGCGATGGCATCCCGGACGGATACTCGCCCCTCCGGCGAACGAGAACAACGAGATCGGTGTTGCGAAGCTGCTCCTCGCAGCGGAGAGCGAGCACGAGGTCGTCATCGCCGAGCTAGGAGCACGCAAGTACGGCGACATCGCCGTGCTCGTCGCGATGGCGCGGCCCGACATCGGCGTGCTCACGAACATCGGTGAGGCGCACCTCGAGATTATGGGGTCGCGCGAGCGGCTGGAAGAGACGAAGTGGGGAGTCTTCTCTCTCGGAGCGCGCGCAGTCCTGAATCTCGCAGACGAGGCGTCACGCCGTCGCGCGCCGTCGCTCACCCAGTCGCCGCGCTGGTTCTGGGCTGGGGACGACAAGCCGGACGTCGCCGGCGCGCGAGTCTGCGCCATCATCGGACGCAGCGAGTTGCTGCTGACCGATGCGTCCGAAAAGGCGAGCACGCACGCGATCGACGTGCACCTTCCCGGCGCCCACAATCGCGCGAACCTCGCCGCGGCAATGGCCGCCGCGCTGGATCTCAACGCTCCCGTGGAGATGCTCGTCGGCGAGATCCCGTCGCTCGTTCTTCCCGAAGGGCGCTTTCAGCGAATCTCGCTTGTAGCCGGGCCACGATTGATCTACGACGCGTACAATGCGAGTGCGTCAGGCACGATCGCCTCGCTCGAGGCCTTTGCAGGCGAAGCTGCACCACGCCGCATCGCGGTGCTCGGCGGGATGGCAGAGCTCGGTGAGGAGGCTGAGGCAATGCACGAGCGCGTCGGTGAGGAGGCTGCGAAGGTCGTCGACTGGCTGCTCGCGGGCGGAGAGCTTGCACGTGCGCTCGCTCGCGGAGCGGCGCGCGGCGGGCTTCCAAAGGAGCGCATCGTGACGTATGCGACGAATCACGAGGCGGTGCAATGGCTGCGCGCGCATACGCGGCGCGACGATCTCGTGTTGCTCAAGGGCTCCCGCAAGTACAGGCTGGAAGAGATCGTCGAGGAGCTGCGCCAACCGTGATACGCCCGCTTGCCGTGCGGCGTCCGGAGGCGCCCGCAGGTCTCGTTGCCATTCCCGTTCGCATCGCGCTCGTGCGCCCGGGTGATGATCTTGCGCAGATCGTCACCGACGGGGTGCGCGGAATCGCGCGCGCGGGCGATGTCATCGCCGTCTCGGAGACGGCGGTTGCGATCGCGCAAGGGCAGCTCGTTCCGGCAGAGTACGTGCGGCCTTCGCGGCTTGCCTATGCGCTTGCTCGCCGCGCCGGAGCGCTCGCAACGATGAATCAGCCCGAATCGGTGCAGCTCGTCATCGACCGTGTAGGGTCGCGTAAAGTGCTCTACGCAGCGGCGATGCATCTGGTGGGGAGGCTTCGAGGACGCCGCGGCGTCTTCTACGAGATCATGGGCGACGCGATCACTGCGATCGACGGCTACACCGGAACGATGCCGCCGTACGAGCGCGCGATCGTGCTCGCCCCGCGCGAACCGGACGCCTTCTGCGAAGAGTTGTCGCGGCGCAGCGGTATCGACGCAGCCGTCGTCGATGCAAACGATCTCGAAAAGGCAAAGATTCTCGGAGCGAGCGCCGGTGTCGATCGTGCGACCGTCGAGCACGCGCTGCTCGGCAATCCCCACGGTAACGGCGACGAGCAGACGCCGATCGTCGTGTTGAAATGGCGCGGCTCCGGTAAAAATCCGTTGCTCCTTGCGAAAGACGCGCGATGACACCGAGCGATCTCGGAGCGCTCGCTTACGAGAGCGCGATCGGCTTTCTCATCGCGCTGTTCGTCGGGTGGCTGCTCTTGCGTCTTTTGCCGCGCTACCAACTGCGGCAGACGGCATACGAAGATGCGCCGGAGAGCCATCAGAGCAAGACCGGAACGCCGACGATGGGCGGGCTTGCGATTCTGGCAGCGATCGCGGCCGGCTGGTTCTGGGGTCAGGATCCCGGTGCCACGGCTCTCGGATTTCTTTGTTTCGGGTGCGCGGCGATCGGATTCGTCGACGATTACATCGGGATACGCCGCGGAACCAACGCAGGGCTGCGCCCGAGGACGAAGTTTCTGCTCTCGGCGCTCGTCGGGGTCATATTCATGCGACTGGTCGGTGATGTCGACTTTCGCCCGAGCATGGGGCCTTGGCTCGTTGCGCCGGACACGATTTTTCACACCGCTCAGTACGCGCTCATCGTGCCGTATTGGCTCTGGCTTCTCCTCGGCGTCCTCGCGATCACCGGCACGGTGCACGCGGTGAATCTCACCGATGGGCTCGACGGTCTCGCCGCCGGCGCGATCGTTCCGCCCCTCTACGTTCTCTGGGCCCTCGCCATAGCGATGAATCTCCCTTCGGGCGATTCCTGGCCGAGAATGCTGCCATTTGCGATTGGCGGATCTCTCGGCTTTCTTTTCTACAATCGCCATCCGGCGCGCATGTTCATGGGCGACACCGGCTCTCTCGCGCTCGGCGCGCTCCTCGCGGGCGCGGCGATTCTCGATGGCGAGATGCTTTTACTTGTTGTCGTCGGTGGGCTCTTCGTTGCCGAGGCGCTCTCGGTGATGCTGCAAGTCTTCTACTTCAAGCTCAGCGGCGGACGGCGCATCTTTCTCATGAGCCCACTCCATCATCACTTCGAGCTCGCCGGCTGGCCCGAGCGCACGGTCACGCTGCGCTTCTGGCTCGCGTCGCTGCTCTGTTCCGTGGTAGGATGGATCGTAGGAAATCTCTGATGCAGCGATTCGACGGTGAGCGCGTCCTCGTCATCGGCCTCGGCAAGAGCGGCCTCGCGAGCGTAGCGGCGCTAAGCGAACGCGGCGCCGAGGTCGTCGCCACCGATGAAAAGGAGCGCGAAGCACTCGGCGATGCGATCGCCACGATCGAGGCGCACGGCGCGCGCTTCGTTTCACCGCAGGATCTCCCGCGCGATGCGTCGCTAGCGATTCTCTCGCCCGGCATTCCACCGAGCTCTGCGCTCGCGCGGCGCGTGGGCGCGCTGCGCATTCCGGCAATCGGCGAGGTGGAGCTCGCCTACCGCCTCTCGGCGGCGCCGATGATCGCGGTGACTGGCACCAAAGGGAAGTCGACGACGACGGCGATCATCGCGCACCTCCTGCGCGCATGCGGGCGCGACGCGCTCGCCGGCGGCAATCTCGGTGAGCCGCTCGTGAGCATCGTTGGGCGGGCGCGTGCCGGTTCATGGGTCGTTGCCGAGCTCTCTTCGTTTCAGCTCGAGACGATCGCAACGCTCCGCCCCCGTATCTCGGTGCTCCTCAACATCCTCCCCGATCACCTCGATCGCTATACTTCAATTGAAGAGTATGCGAAGGCGAAGTTCCGCATCTTCGAAAACCAGGGGGCAGGCGACGCGATCGTGCTCGACCGCGATGATCCGCGCCTCGCGGAGCTCGAGGGACGCTTCGCGCGCACCCGGTGCGCTGCACGACGCCTCTGGTATTCGGTGCACGAACCCTTTGCGTGGATCGATCGAAGCGACGTTCCGCTCCGGGGCGAGCACAACTATCGCAACGCGATGGCCGCGGTGCTCGCCGCGACCACCGCCGGCTGCGATCCAGCGGCGATTCGTGAGGGAATCCGAAGCTTTCAGGGACTCGGCCATCGCTTGCAGTCCATTGCAGAGATCGACGGCGTTCTCTACGTCGACGACTCCAAGGCAACGACCCCGGCAGCGGCGGTCGCGGCGCTCGAATCCTTCGCTCAGCCGGTGATCCTCATCGCAGGAGGGCGCGAGAAAGGCACGGAGCTCGACGAGCTTGCCGACGCGATCGCGCGCCGCGCAAAGGGGCTCGTTGCGATCGGCGAGTCGGCGCAGAAGCTGCGCGGTCTTGCACGTAACGTGCGCAGCGAGAGCGCCGGCTCCATCGAGGAGGCGGTCGAACGGGCGCGCTCTCTCGCCACCGCGGGCGATGTGGTGCTCCTCTCGCCTGCATGTGCGTCGTTCGATATGTTCTCCTCTGCTGAGGAGCGCGGCGAGCGCTTCACGCAGGCGGTACGACTCATGGCGGAGGGCGCGCGTGCTTAGCGCAGTTCGTCGATCGTCGGACCTCGCGCCGCGCCGATCCTCCGCGGCGGGCGCACCCGATGCGTGGCTCTTCGGCGCTGCGGCGCTGCTCGTCGCGGTGGGGCTCGTCATGATCTACTCGGCATCGAGCGTTACGGCGTACACGGCCCACCTCGATCCGGCGTATTACTTGAAGCGGCAGGTTCTCTGGCTGCTCGTCGGTTGCGCATGCGCGTACGGAGCCTATCGCGTCGACTATCTGCTCTTGCGGCGCTTCGCGCCGTACATTTTACTGGCGGCGATCCTCGGGCTCTTGCTCACGTACGTTCCACACGTCGGTCTGCGCGTCAACGGCGTCCATCGCTGGATCGGCTTCTCACGGTTTACGTTCGAGCCGTCGGAGTTTGCGAAGGTCGCGCTCGTCATCTTCCTGGCAGCGTGGCTCTCGGGGCGCGAGCCGCGCATCGACGTCGCGAAGCTCACCTCCGGGCTCATCCCGGCGTGCATTCCGGTGTTTATCGTGGCCGCTCTCGTGCTGAGAGAGCCCGACCTCGGTACGGCGAGCCTGCTCGTGATGATCTCCTTCGTGATCTTCTTCGCCGCAGGTGCGCGCATCGTCCATTTGCTCGCCGTCATCGCCGCGCTGCTGCCCGCCGGAGTCATCGAGTTCGTGCACAACCCGATGTGGCGGGCGCGGCTCTTCGCGTTCGTCGATCCCTGGCGCGACCCGCAGAACACCGGCTTCCACATCATCCAATCGCTCTATGCGCTGGGCACCGGTGGTGTCACGGGCGTCGGCCTCGGCGCGTCGCGCGAGAAGTTCTTCTACCTGCCGGAGCAGTACACCGACTTCATCTTCTCCGTGCTAGGAGAGGAGGCCGGGCTTATCGGAGCGCTGCTCGTGCTTGCGCTCTTCGTGCTGCTTGCGTTTCGCGCCGTGCGCATCGCGCTCGCCGCACCCGACGCCTTCGGTTTTCTGCTCTCGATCGGGTGCGCCGCGATGATCGTTCTGCAGGCCTTCGTGAATATCGGCGTCGTGACGTCGTCGTGGCCGGTGACCGGCGTTCCGCTGCCGTTCATCTCCTTCGGCGGCAGCTCGCTCATCGCCGATCTCATAGCAGTCGGGCTCATTCTGAACGTCGGTCGCCGCCGCAGAGCGTGATCGCCGAGCGATTCGAGCGGCAGGCGGAGTACTGCGGCGCGATGGGCGCGCCGTTGTGCGCACATCTGTTGCGCAGCGCCGCAGCGGATTATCGCCGGGGCGGTGTTGTGCGCGCGCTCTTCGCATCCGGCTCGCAGGTCGAGGTACTGTCGCGCTCCGGTATTAGATTTCTTGCTGCACTGCACGGCTGCGCTCTCGACGGCACGGCGCCGGCAATCGCCGCGCACCTTCCTTCGTGCGGCGGCGACGGTGACGCGGCAGCTGCGTGGAATGCTGCGCGCGCCTTCCTTAGCGAACATCTCGAGCGCATCGCGCAGCTGTACGATCGAACGCCGCAGACCAACGAACCGGCGCGTTCGATGCCGTTGCTCGCGGGGCTGCTCGCTGCCGTGAAGGCCTCGCCTCTTCCCGTTTGCCTCCTCGAGATCGGAGCAAGCGCCGGACTCAACACTCGGCTCGACCGCTACCGCTACGAAGGCACAGCCTGGTCGTGGGGAGATCCGCACTCGCCGCTCGTGCTACGCAATCGCGAGCGCATAGGGCACCCGTCCTCACTCGACGCGCCGCTACGTATCGTCGAGCGTGCCGCATGCGATCTTCATCCGCTCGACATCGAGAACGAGCAGGATCGGCAGCGCCTGCGCGCCTTTGTCTGGGCCGATCAGGTTGACCGGTTACAGCGCCTCGACGATGCGTGCCGTGCGGCACGCACTCTGCCCTTGACCGTCGAGAAGGCCGAGGCGGTCGGATGGCTCGCAGAGCGGTTTCGTGCGCGCGATGGTACGCTCACCGTCGCGATGCACTCCGCCGTGCACTACTACCTCACGCATGAGCAACGCGCCGCGTTGCAAGAGACAATGACGCGCAACACGGAACACGCGAGCGAGAGTGCGCCGATGGCGTGGCTGCGCTTCGAGCATGAGGGAAGCGGCATGACAACGCGACTGACACAATGGCCGGGAGGCGCCGAAACGCTGATTGCACGCTCCGACGGACACGGTCAAGACATCGAATGGCTCGCGCCGTGACGGTCGTGTTTGCGGGCGGAGGTACCGGTGGTCACCTCTATCCCGCCTTCGCAATTGCTGAGGCGCTGGAAGCGCGCGGCGATCGCGTGATCTTCGTCGGCACCAGCGATCGCCTTGAGGCGCGGCTCGTTCCCGCGGCCGGATACACGCTGCGCACGATCGCTGCGTACCCGCTCGCACGCCGGCTCTCTCCGGCGCTCGTGAAGACCTTCGCTGCGAACCTCCTCGGCTTCTTCCAAAGCCTTCGCATCCTGTCGCAGACCAAACCAGATGCGATCGTCGCCACCGGCGGATACGTCTGCGTCCCACTCGTGATCGCAGCACGTGCGCGCCGCGTGTTCGTGCGCAAGCGAGTACCGGTCGCGTTGCTCGAGCCCAATGCGGTTGCGGGCATTGCAAGTCGCCTGCTGCGGCCGTTCGCCGACGAAGTGTGGGACGGCGAGACGACCGGTGTTCCGGTGCGCGCGTCGCTCCTGCATGCGCCATCGCGCTCGCAGGCGCTCGCGAGCTTCGGCCTCGATCCCCAAAAGAAGACGCTCTTTGCCTTCGGTGCCAGCCAAGGAGCGCGCTCGATCAACGACGCCGTCATCGCCTTGCTCGCGAAGGGCGCGCTTCCGGATTGCTGGCAGGTGCTACACGTTACGGGCGAGAGCGACTATGAGCGCGTTCGTGATGCGCTCGGCGCGCGCTCAACGGTGCGGGCCTATCTCGAGGATCCGGCGCTTGCATACGCGGCAGCCGACCTCGTGCTCTCGCGGGCGGGTGCCTCGACGCTCGCGGAGCTCTCGGCTCTTGCCATCCCGGCGATTCTCGTCCCGTACCCGTATGCGACCGAGGCACACCAGCAAGCAAACGCCGAGGCCTTTGCCGTCCGCGGAGCGGCGGTCGTCGTCGAGGACGCAGCGCTGGGCTCGCGTTTAGCGCATCTTCTAGCGGAGGTCACGGCGCCGGAACGCCTCGCCGCGATGCGGGAGCGAGCCGCGAGCGCCTCCCGGCGGGACTCCGTCTCTGCGATTCTCGCGCGGATTGACCGGCTCACCTCCCGAATAGCGACGGCGTGACCCACTTCGTCGGCATCGGGGGCATCGGTATGAGCGCCCTCGCGCGATTACTGCTTGCACGCGGTGAATCGGTGCGCGGCTCCGACTCGAAGGAGACGCCGCTGCTCGCGCGCTTGCGTGAGGAGGGCGCCGATGTGCGCATCGGTCACACTGCGCGCAACGTTGACGGCGCGGATCGCGTCGTTTTCAGCTCTGCGATCGAGCACGAAAACCCCGAATGCGTCGAAGCGCGCCGGCGCGGCATCCCGCTGCTCCACCGCGGCGAGCTGCTCGCGATGCTGCTGCATGAGTCGCGCGGGATCGCGATCTCGGGAACGCACGGAAAGACGACCACCACGGCGATGGTGCACGCGGTGCTGCGCGCGGGCGGTATCGATGCGACGCTCGTGCTCGGCGGCATCGACGCGGCGCTCGAGACGAATGCGCACCTCGGCAGTGGTCCCTGGTTTGTTTGCGAAGGCGATGAATCCGACGGCTCCTTCGCGCTGCTCTCACCCGAGGTCGCGGTGCTGACGAACATCGAGAACGACCATCTCGCGAGCGACGAGGATCTTCCGAAACTCGTCGAGGCCTTCGGCGAGTTCCTCGCGCGGCTACCGGCGAACGGGCTTGCCGTGATCGGCGCCGACGAGCCGCATGCGGCGAGCCTGATCTCGCGCACGCGCCGCGCGCCAACGGTGAGTTTCGGACTCTCCGGCGACGCGTCGCTCGGCGCGACAAACGTGCAGCAGCGCGGTCTCAACACCAGCTTCGACGTGACTACCGGTACCGCGTGCCTTGGTAGTGTCGAGCTCGGGGTGCCGGGCGCGATGAACGTTCGCAATGCGCTCGCGGCGATTGCGGTCGCGCGTCATCTGGAGATCCCCTTCGCGCGCATCGCCGACGGGCTTGGCGCGTTCCGCGGCGTACACCGCCGCTTCGAGGTCCTCTGCACGGAGCGCCGCATGTGCGTCGTCGACGACTACGCGCACCACCCGACTGCGGTTCGCGAGACGATTGCGACGGCCCGCGCCTACCACCATGGCCCGCTCATCGTCGCATTTCAGCCCCATCGCTACACGCGCACAGCGCTCCTTGCGCGCGAGTTTGCCCATGCGCTCGCTGGTGCAGATCGCATCTACCTCGCCCCGGTCTACGCAGCATGCGAGCCCGCAATCCCCGGCGTGAGCTCGGCTTCGATCGGGGAACCGCTCGCGGCAATCGGTGCCGACGTCACGTGCGTCGCGTCGGTCGATGAGTTGGAGCGGCGCATCGCTGCCGACGTGCCGGCCGGTGCGCTCGTGCTCATGCTCGGCGCCGGTGACATCACAGAGGTGGCCGCACGTCTCGCGCAACGCGTTCGTTTGCAGAGGCCGGCATGAGCTTGACGACCTCGCAGGCGTTGCAGTCGTTACTCGATGAGGGCGACCGCACAACGCTCTCGGGGATCTTCCCGGAGCGCGTGTGCTTCGACGAACCGCTCGCCCCCTACACATCGTGGCGTATCGGCGGCCCGGCCGACGCGCTCGTAAACGTCGAGAGCGAGGAGGAGCTGGCGCAGCTGATGCGCTTCTGCTTCAAGCGGCACCTTCCGTGGCTCGTGCTTGGAAGCGGCAGCAACGTGCTCGTCGGGGACGGCGGCGTGCGCGGCATCGTGATCCGTCTCGGCGGCTGCTTCACGGCAATTAGCGTGCGGCTCGAAGGCAAGCATGTGATCGCTGAAGCGGGCGCGTCGGTCGGGATGGCGGCGCTCACCGCAAAGGCCGCGTCGGCGGGTGCAAGCGGCATCGGATCGCTCTCCGGCATTCCGGGAACGCTTGGGGGATCGTTGCGCATGAATGCAGGTACCGATCGTGAGGTCGGCGACTTCGTGCGCGAGGTGTGGGTACAGTCGCCGAGCAAACCGGAACCCCACGCCGTGAGCCTTCAGTATTACTATCGCCACACGACGCTCGAGCACGACGCCGTCGTCTCGCGTGTGACGCTCGCATTCGAGCGCGGCGACCCCGCAGAGGTTCGCGCAGAGATGCAGGAACGGCTCGTCCGGCGCAAGCGCACGCAACCGATTGCGCTCCCCAATGCAGGGTCGTGCTTTCGCAATCCGCCGGGGGACAAGGCTGCGCGCTTGATCGAGGCGGTTGGTGCGAAGGGATGGCGCGAAGGCGAGGCGGAGGTTTCGCCGTTGCACGCCAACTTCATCAACAACCTCGGACGCGCCTCGGCGAAGGACGTCGCAACGCTTCTCGCGCGCGTTCGTCGCGCCGTATCGGATCGCTGCGGCGTCGATCTTCAGCTGGAAGTACACCTCATTGGCGTCTTCGTCGATGGCTAAAGCGCGCATCGCCGTCGTGATGGGCGGCCCGGGCTCGGAGCGCGAGGTTTCGATGCAGTCGGGGACGCAGGCGAAGCGGGCTCTCGACGCGCTCGGTTACGAGACGCACGGGCTCGATTACGACGAACAGTTCGTCGATGCGGTACGCAAGCTCGCGCCGGATGCCGTTTTCAATGCGATGCACGGAACGCACGGCGAAGACGGTGAGATTCAAGGAGTGCTCGAGTATCTCCGTGTTCCCTATACGGGAAGCACGCTCGAAGGCTGCGCGCTCGCGATGGACAAGCATCTCACGAAGAAGCTCATCGCCGCCGAAGGCCTACCGACACCCGCGTGGGACCTGTTCGATCTTTCCGGTGGCTCGCTGCCGCTGCTCCCCGGTTCGCTCGACCTTCCGCTCGTCATCAAGCCGCGCTACGAGGGTTCTTCAGTCGGCGTCTCCATCGTGCGCAATCACGAGCAATGGAGCAACGCCATGCTCTCGATCTCCAAATCGTACTCGGAGGCGCTTGCCGAAGAGTATCTACAGGGCCGCGAGTTTCATTGCGGGATTCTCGGCGACGAAGCGCTGCCCGTCGTAGAAGTCATCGCGAACGTCGACGAGTTTTACTCGTACGCCGCCAAGTATGAGCCCGGCGGCAGCACGCATATCGCCCCCGCGCCGATCGACGACGATCTCACCGTGCGCTTGCAAACGCTCGCGCTCTCGACACATCGCCTTCTCCAACTACGCGATTACTCGCGCGTCGATTTCATCGTCAGCACCGACGGAAGGCCGTATATCCTCGAAATCAACCCGCTGCCGGGATTGAGCCCGGTAAGCCTTCTCCCGGATGCGTGCAAGGCTGCCGGCATCACCTTCGAAGCCTTGATCGGGCGATTGATCGGCTTCGCGCTCGCACGCGGGAACGGGCGATGACGCCGCTCGATTTACGCAAAGCACCGCCGCGTAGTCCTCGCGAGATGCTCGCAGGCCTGCTTATTCTTCCGCGTACGATCGATAAAGCGCGAGCGCTCCTTCCGGGCGGAGACCCCGGGCCATACTACATCACGCCGGGCATCTCGATCTGGCTCTTGCGAAAGCTCGGCTTTACCGAGCAAGAGTTTATCGAGCTCGTCGGGAGAGTGCGTCATGACGGCGAGATCGCCGCGATCGTCGAGGAGCGCGCCGTGCCGGAGCGGCGCGCGCGCTGGAACGCTTTCATGGAACAGTTGCGTGTCGAAGGAATCGCCGAGGACGTGAAAGACCGCGCACGGCTCGAATACGGACCGGTCGACCCGAAGGAGCTTGTCTTCGACGTCATCGAGGAGGACGATGCAAAGATGTTTGACCTTCGGCGCTGAAGAGCAGGAGCGGAGGTTTCAGCGATGAGCTTTGACTGCCGTTGTCCGCATGTGCCGTATTCAGCGCGCGTTTTCGACGAGGCGGAGCGTTACTTCAACCGGCGAGCGTTTCTCGCGGGCGCCGCGGCCGCCGGAGTGGCACTCCTGCTCCCGATTCGCCTGCGTGCGCAAGAGGTAGTGACGGTCCTACGCGCTGCACGCCTCTTCGACGGCCACGATCTGCACACGCCAGGCATGCTCGTCCTGCGAGGCGACCGCATCGTTTCGATGTTTGCGGGAGACGCGGGCAGCGAAGCGCAGGTCGTCGATGTGGGCGACGCGACGCTCATGCCCGGCCTCATCGATTGCCACACGCACATCGCTTCGTGGGTTGTGCCGTCGATCTACATGGTCGGCATGTTCGGACAAGAGCGTGTCGCCGACAACGTGCCCGAGGCCGCGCTCTACAGCATTCGCAACGCGCAGGTGATGCTGCGCAACGGCTTCACGACGATCCGCGACGTCGGCGGCGGAGCGGGCATCGACCTCGCTCTGCGCAACGCCATCGCGAACGGCTTCATCCTCGGCCCACGCGTCTTTGCCGCCGGTCAAGCACTCTCGATAACGGGCGGTCACGGCGACTCGAACGACACGCCGGACTGGGTTGAGGAGGACCCGAACGTTCGTATGGGCGCGATTTCCTATGGCCCGTATGGTTTTCGCGAGCTCGTGCGCGAGCACGTGAAAAACCACGTCGATCACATCAAGATTCTCGCGACCGGCGGCGTACTCTCGTACGGCGACGTCTGGGATATTCCGCAGATGAACCTCGACGAGATCCAAGCGGTGGTTGACGAGTCGACGAAGTTCGGGCTCAGGGTTGCCGCGCACGTGCACGGAGACAAAGGCATCGCGATGGCCGTCGAGGGCGGCGTGAACTCGGTCGAGCACGGAACCGGCGTCGAGACGGCGACGCTCGCGCACATGGAGGATCGGGGAACGTATCTCACGCCGACCCTTTGGGCGCTCGACTCGATCCTGCAGCCGGGGAATCCGAATCACATCAACGCCCAATCCGTCCAGAAGGCCGAGTACGCGAGAGAGGTTCGCGATGAAGGCATGCGGCGCGCGGTCGCGTCGCGCGTCAAGTTCTCTTACGGAACCGACGCCGGCGTCTTCCCGCACGCACAAAACAACAAGGACTTCGCGATGATGGCGCGCTTCGGCATGCGCCCAATCGACGTGCTGCGCTCGGCGACGTTCGGGGCTGCGGATCTTATCGGCGTGACCGACCGCGGTGAGCTCGCGCCCGGAAAGCTTGCCGACGTCGTCGCGTTTACCGGCAACCCGCTCGAGGACATCTCGCTCATGGAGCAGCATCCGCCGCTCGTCATGCTCGGCGGCAAGCGCGTCGACGTGACGAAGCTCTCGACGTAAAGCTCGCCCATCGTGGGGTCGAGAGCGGTTATCCGCACGGTCTTCCTCCTCTTCTTCACCGTTCTCGCGATCGTTTCGAGCGGCGTGGACATCATCGCGCCGTGGCATCCGTATTCGACGTTCGGATACTCCGCCGACCGACTGGGCAACGTAACGGCGGTGGACGCATCCGCCTCGCGCGCGGGCTTGCGGGTCGGGGACAGGATCGACATTCGCCGGCTCTCGCCGTTGCGGCGCACGATCGCGAGCGTCGTGCCGCTCGCGCCGCAAGGCGCGGTGCTCGACCTGCACCTAACATCGGGCCGGACGGTACGGCTCGTCTCGCATCTGTATCCGCGTTCGACCTTCGATAACGTCACGGATGTCATCGAGATCGTCGTCGGTTGGCTCTACATCTCGCTCGCAGCGCTGCTCGTCATGCTGCGCCCGATGCCTTCGACGTGGGCATTTTACGCGTTTTCGTACATCTTCTGCTTCATCGAGGCAGCCTCGTTGGTCGAAGTCGCCCCGCTCGGGGTTTCGCTCGCACTCGTGATCATCCTCATGGTCGCAGGCTCCGTGTACTCGGCTGCCTTCGTCTCTTTTGCGTTGCGATTTCCCGACGCGCAGCCGCGCGGGCTCGCGCGCGGCGCCGAGCGTATCCTCCTCTACGGCTTCGTGCCGCTCCTGATCGTCTGGAACGTCTCCACGTACGTCCTGTACGTTACGAGCGCGTGGGTCGCTCCGAAGTGGACCTACGAAGCCTTCGGCGCTATGGCGTACGCGATCTTCGCAGTCGGCATCGTCGCGCTCATCACGAGGTACGTCACCGCGCCGGCGGAGAGCCGCAGCCGCCTGCAATGGGTCGTGGCCGGACTCACCGTTGCATTTCTTCCGTTCGTCGTGATGAATTTTATGGAGAACGGTCTGGGGCTGCTTCCGCCCATCTGGTACATCAACGTCGCTGATACGTGGATCATCTTCGCGCCTCTGGCGGTCTCGTACACGGTGCTTCGTCACCGCCTCTTCGATCTGCGGCTCGTCTTCAGCCGCGCGCTGCTCTACACGATCATCACCTCGCTCATGGTCGGCGTCATCGCGCTCATCGATTGGATATTCGGCCGCTGGCTTGCGCAGTCGCGCTTCGCGCTCGTCGGTGAGCTTGCGCTCGCGCTGCTCTTGGGTTTCTCGCTCACAACGGTTCACCGCCGGATCGAGAATCTGCTCAACGGGATCATCTTTCGTGCCAAGACGATTGCCATGCAGGCGCTGCGGCGCTTTACGCAAGAAGTCGATCTCATCTCCGATCCCCATCGCTTGTTGATGCAGACGTTCGAGGCGCTGCAGAGGCGACTCGAGAGTGAGTACGTCGCGATCTACACGACCGACGGCTCGGCGTTTTCGCTCGCGACGCCGCGCTCTGAGCGCGAGCCGCCGCTCCTGCCGAGCGACGATTTCGCGGTGCTACGCCTGCGGCGCTGGAACGAGCCGTTCGAGTGCGACGAGCCGGAGCATCCGCTTCGCGGCGCGCTCTTCGTCCCGATGCCGGCGCGCGCTCAGCTCGTCGGCTTCATCGTCTGCGGCCCGAAGCGCGACCGAACACACTACCTCCCCGACGAGGTCGAGACGCTCGCGGCGCTCGCGCACCACACCGGCTCGGCCTACGCATGGCTCACGATGCGTCCGCTCGAGAGCCCGGTGTCACTTGCGCCCGAGGCGAGCAGCTAGCCCTTCGCAAACAGCGCCCGATCGTCGAGGTCGAGCATGTCGAACAGCCGCATCTCGCGCGGCAGATTCGCGGCGAACGGATACTTTTGCAGGAAGTCTTCGTCGTTGATGCGCCCGGCGATGTTCCGCTTCGAGAGCTTCTCGTTGATCTCGTCATACATCGAGGGATCCGTGTGCTCGCGTAGCCACGCGACAACTTCGTCATCGTTCGTGGCCTTCGCGACTTCTGCTCGGAGCTCGCGCTCTTCGACGCCGAGCATCTCCAAGAGGGACGAGCTGAACCCCCGGATATAGTAGCGGCCGAGGTTCCCGCCAGGGAGCGTGGCGCGAAGCTTGTCGATCGTTCGCGCGAGGAAGTACAAGCCGCCGAGTTTGACGTTGGGGCTGCGCGGTGGGGCTTTGGTGAGGTCGAGTGCATCCATGGTGAGGCGCTTGGCGCAAGGGGCCTCGACCTCATGCTTGGAACGGCTGCTTTCCATGGCAGTCCTGGTGCGGCGTACGACCATCTCACGGACGACGAAGGAGACATCGATCGAGCTTGCGCTGGATCTTGACGGCGGTTCGACGGACGTCGCAACCGGTGTCGACTTTTTCGATCACATGCTCGGCGCGCTTGCGAAGCATGCAGGGCTCGGCTTGAAGGTACGCGCCAAAGGCGACGGCATGGATCACCACCATCTCATCGAGGACGTCGGCATCGCGCTCGGCAAGGCGATCCATGACGCGCTCGGCGAGAAGCGCGGCATCGCGCGTTTTGGTTCGGTGATGGTGCCCCTCGACGAGGCGCTCGTTGCGTGCAGCCTCGACATCTCAGGGCGGCCGTACGTGAACTTTCGCGTCAGCTTTCTCCGTGCCGACCTCGGGCAGATGCCCACGGAGATGGTCGGCGAGTTCTTCCGCGCGTTGGCCGACAACGCTCGGATCACGCTGCACCTCATACAGATGAACGGGCACGTTGCGCACCATGTGTGCGAGGCAACCTTCAAAGCATTCGCCCGCGCCTTCGCACAGGCGAAGGCGATCGTCGGCGACGAGATCCCCTCGACCAAAGGTGTGCTCGAATAATTAGAACACCGAGTGTGCGGTGAAGGCCGCCGTCATCGAGCACGTCGGTGCCGCCCCTCGCTACACCGACTTCGACGATCCCGTTCCCGCTGAGGGAGAGCTCGTCGTCGAAGTGCGCGCAGCGGGGTTGCACCGAATCGTGCGAGCGATCGCAAGCGGCTCGCATTACCTCGGCGCCGGACCGGTGCCGTTCATCCCAGGCATCGACGGCGCGGGCCGCCTCGGCGACGGGACTCGCGTCTATTTCGGCATCTCGCGCCCGCCGTTCGGAAGTTTCGCGCAGCGAACCGTCACGCATCACGAACGATGCATCCCACTGCCGGAGGCGATCGACGACGTGACGGCGGCCGCACTCGCGAACGCGGGGATGTCGTCGTGGGGCGCACTGACCGAACGCGCCGGCTTCGTTCCCGGAGAGAGCGTCCTCGTGCTCGGCGCCACCGGCGTTGCCGGGCGTCTGGCCGTTCAGGTCGCGCGGGTGCTCGGCGCCCGACGCGTCGTCGCAGCGGGGCGGGACGACGTTGCGCTCGGGTCCGCCGGAGCAGACGCAACGATTCGATTGGGCGGCGACAGGACAGCGCTCGTTCGCGCCTTTCGCGAGGTATTCGACGGCGACGGTGTCGACGTCGTCCTCGATTACGTGTGGGGTGAGCCTGCAGAGATCGTTCTTGAGGCCATCGCGGGGCGTGCGTCGTCATCGCGTGTGCGGTATCTCGAAATCGGCTCGGTTGCAGGAAGAACGATAACGCTCGACGGCGCGACGCTTCGAAGCACGCCGGTGGAGCTGCTCGGCTCTGGGTTCGGCAGCGCGTCGACCTCTGCGATCATAGCATCGCTGCGGACGTTTTTCGCCGCCGCCGAGCGTCACTCGTTGCGCGTCGACGCGCGCCCGGTACCACTCGCCGACGTCGAACGCGCATGGGCCGACGACGGTGAGAAGGCGCGCGTTGTGTTCGTGCCGTGATCGCGGTGATCGATTACGGCGGCGGGAACGTCGGCTCGTTGCTCGGCGCGCTCGAGCGCCGCGGAGCGGCGTTTACCGTCACGAGCGAGCCGGATACGCTACGCAGAGCGCATGGTGCGCTGCTTCCGGGCGACGGTGCGTTCGGCGCGACGATGACGGCGCTGCGCGAGCGCGGGTTGGAGGGCGCGGTGCGTGATTTCGTCGCGAGCGGCCGGCCGTTCCTGGGAATCTGCGTCGGCATGCAGCTTCTCTTCGAGCGTTCAACGGAGCATGGCGGCGCGAAGGGTTTCGGTTTCTTTGCGGGGGTGATCGAACGCTTGCGCGGCGCGCCGCGCATCCCGCACATCGGCTGGAACCGGCTCGAGCCGGTTGCGACTCACCCCTTCACGCGGGGCTTGGGCGAGAATGAGTACGCGTACTTCCTGCACTCGTATCGCGCGGAGGTTGGAGCGCAGACGCTCGTCGCGGCGACACACGGCGAGCGCTTCTCGGCAGTCGTCGCGCGGGCAAACGTCATGGGAACGCAGTTCCATCCGGAGAAGAGTCAGCACAGCGGCCTGCTCATGCTCGAGAATTTCATCTCGCTCACGAAGGGAGCCTCATGATCGTCATTCCTGCAATCGATCTCTCGGGTGGAGTCTGCGTGCGTATGGAAGGCGGAGATCCCACGACGGCGACGGTCTATGACCGCGACCCGGTCGCGCGCGCGAAAGCCTTCGTCGATGCCGGCGCACGGCGACTGCACGTGATCGATCTCGATGGCGCCTTCGGCTCCGGAGAGAATGTTCGCGCGATCGAGCGCATCTGCGCGAGCGTTGCCGTTCCGGTACAGACCGGCGGTGGGATTCGCACGCTCGAAATGGCGGAGGCGCGCCTTGCGGGCGGGGCGAGCGAGATCATCCTAGGGACGCTGCTCGTGGAAGAGGAGCGCATCGCGCGCAACATTATCGGGAAGCTTGGGACGCGCGTCATCGCAGGGATCGACGCGCGAGGCGAAGAGGTTGCAACGCGTGGTTGGGCGGAGAGGACGCCGGTCGCGCGGGATGCGCTCGTGAAGCGCGTCGCACAGTGGGGCGTCGGGCGGATCATCTTCACCGAGATCAAGCGCGACGGCATGGGGCTCGGGTACGACGTTTCGGCGTTGCGCGCGGTCGCGGAGGCGGCGCCGGTCAAGGTGACGGCGAGCGGCGGTGCGCGAACGCTCGACGACCTTCGCACGCTGCGCGACGCGGCGCCGGAGGCGGTCGACTCCTGCATCATCGGCAGCGCCCTCTACAAAGGAACGATCGACCTCGCTCAGGCTATCGAGCTGCTCCGCTGATTAGTCGTCGTCGTAGCGGCGCGGTATATGCGCCGGTAAACGCGCGACGATTTCGTAGTTGATCGTCTCCGCCCACGCTGCCCAGTCGTCGGCGCTCACGGAAACGTCGCCGTCGCGTCCGATCAGGATGACGGGCGAGCCTGCGTGCGCATGCGGCACATCCGTAACGTCGATCGTCGTGAGGTTCATCGCAACGCGACCGATGATCGGGCAGCGTTTTCCGTCGACGATGAACGCGCCGCGGTTCGAGAGTGCGCGCGGCACGCCGTCGGCATAACCGAGCGGCACGACGCCGATGCGCCTTTCGCTCGCGGCGATGAATGTGTTCCCGTAGCCGACCGGCTCGCCGGCGGCAATCGCGCGCGTCACGGCGAGTGAGGAGCGCAACGTGAGCGCGGGCTCGAGCCTCGGCGCTTCGGCGCCGAGCGTGTCGCGTGTTGCTGCCGACGGCCACAGGCCGTAGAGAGCGATACCGAAGCGCGAGAGGTCGAGCCGCGTCTGCGGCCACAGCATTGCAGCGGCCGAAGCCGCAATGTGGCGAAAGGGTCGAATACCCTCGCGTTCGAGCAGAGGCTTCGACTCCGCGAACGCACGCTCGAAGCGCGCGAGTTGCTGCATCGTGTATGGCGAGTCGATTTCCTCCGCAGCGGAAAGATGCGAGAAGATCCCGACGATGCGCAGCTCCTTCAAGCGAACGTAGTCCTCGATCGCGTCGACGACTTCACCGGGCTCGAGTCCGAAACGATTAAGCCCGGTGTTGACCTTGACGTGGATCGAGAACGGTTCCGAACGGCGGCGCGCGGCGGCTGCGAGGTCGTGGAGAAACGTGCGCGTGTCCCACACCGCGATCTCGGCGCGCGCCGCGAGCACCGAGTCGAGCATATCGGGCGGCACGGGCCCTAGGATAAGAACCGGCGCGTTGACCCCTCCCTCGCGCAACGCGACCGCCTCCTCCGCGGCATAGACGCAGATGCGCGCGGCAAAGCCCTCGATTGCAATCGCCGTTGGGACCAGCCCATGGCCGTAGCCGTTGCTCTTGACGACGAAGGCCGCGTGGCGCAGCCCGACGAGAGTCTGCAGGGCTCGAGCGTTGCGCCGCAACGCGCCTAGCGATATGCGCATCTCGCCGATCATGATGAGCGCCGCTTTCGACTCGAGTCTCAGGGAGACCTAACGGTCGTCTAAGCTGGAGCGAAGGTTGAGCGACTACGATGGCAGCGTGGTGCGTGGACGAAGGGAGTTCGATCCGACGGACGCGGTCGTTTGGACCGCGGCGGTACTTCTCGCTCTGCTGAGCGGCCTAGGTGCAGGGTTCGTCTTCTGGTCGCTCTTTACGGGGCTCGGCCCCCCGTCGCCGTGGCGCCTCTGCGTCTATCTTGGGGGGCTCGTCCTAGGGGTACTCCTTCCCGCCCGGCAGGGCGTGCGTCTGCGGGTCTTGCTCACGATCTCGGCCGCAGCGCTGATCCTGAGCTTCACCTTCGGCTCCGCCCTCTTCGCCCCGCTCGGGGGCTAGGCCCGATCCGGCTAGACCGGCGCGATCCGG
>JASHOG010000016.1 GCA_030041225.1 Vulcanimicrobiota bacterium
CCCGATCCGAGCCGATCGGTCACATAGACCGCGTGATGAGTGTTTACGGGCAACACGAGGGGAACGGCCGGCCGGCTGAGGTGATCTCCGGCGGCGAGCCTGTCGAGGAGTTGCTCGATGAGGGCGGCTCGATCGAACGCGTCATTTGCGTGCGCGCGTTTCTTGCCGCAATGGAATACGAGCGGGAGCGCAAGTTCGCGGACGCGAGAAAGTTTCTCTCTCGCGCCCTCAAGGGCGAGCCCGCGTGGCTCGAACCCTATTGTAGCGGTGACGGCTTGATGGGGCTGACGGGCGAGGAACTTCGGCAGAAGTTGACCCAGCGATTGCGCCTCTATCGCTCGCCGGCACTGCTCAGCCTTCGATCTCCGTTCGAGCGAGCGTGGAGTGAGGCGCGCTGGCGCTGGCTTATTGCCAAGCTGAAGGCACGATCGCATCTTCGTCTCCGCCGTGAGGGAGCCGTCGGCTCGATCATCGCGTCCCCGAACCCTGCCATCGCCATCTTGCGACGCCGCAGTGCGGTGACGTTGGAGTGGAAATCGGCCGCGGTTGCGGCTACCGAGGTTCACTTGGGGAGGCCAAACGGTCCGCTGCTCAGCCACGCCGGCGTCGAAGGAAACATGAAAACCGGCGCTTGGGTTGCCGACGGCATGGCCTTCTACTTGCAGAACGTCGCCGGAGGCCTACCGCTGACGCTCGAGAACACGCTGGATGTCGTTCGGGTCACGGTTAAAGCTCGTATCTATCGCTTTCCGCCGCTGACTCGGCTCCGGCTACGTTTGGAGAGGCTGGTCGCTGAGATCCGGTGGCGCTGGCTGCACGCGGCGATCGAGCTTCGCTCGCATCTGCGTCTTCAGCACGGTT
Source organism: Vulcanimicrobiota bacterium (assembly GCA_030041225.1). Classification (GTDB taxonomy): domain Bacteria; phylum Vulcanimicrobiota; class Vulcanimicrobiia; order Vulcanimicrobiales; family Vulcanimicrobiaceae; genus Tyrphobacter. Next base: position 862 of record JASHOG010000016.1, read on the forward strand.
ACGTCGTGGGCTATCTCAGCGCGTCGCCGAACCCCGTTCCCTCCTCCGCTAAGGCTCCGGGCTTCGCTTCGGTGACTCTGGGCTGGACGGCGGCAAGCCGGGCGGTGGAAGTCCGCATGGGCAAGCCGGACGGGCAGCTCATCAGCCGCACGAGCTTCTCAGGGGAGACGAAAACCGGCGAATGGGTTGCCGACGGGACGCTTTTTTATCTTCAAAACGTTCTTGGTGACTTACCGCTGACGCTCGAGAACACGCTAGACGTCGTACGGATCAGGGTCGACGACTAGTCGTCGTGACGGAGACGAAGCCCAAAGTCAGCGTCTTGATAGCGACGTACAACCACGCGCGCTACGTCAGGGTTACGCTGGAGAGCGTGCTCGCGCAGGAGACAAGATTCCCGTTCGAAGTCGTCATCTGCGACGACGGCTCCTCCGACGGCACGCGGAACATCATCGAGGAGTATGCGGCGCGCTATCCGCTTCAGCTTCGCCTCTCCTGTCGAGAGAAGAATGCCGGTGACAAGGGCCTCACGAACTTCCTGCTGGGCCTCCAGATGTGCCGCGGTGAGTATATCGCCACGCTGGACGGCGACGACTACTGGATCGACTCGAGTAAGCTGCAGCGCCAAACGGATTTTCTCGACTCACGGTCCGATTACTCGATGTGCTTCCACAACTGCAGGGTCGAATACGAAGATGGGCAGTCTTGGGACACGGTACGCTTCTTATCGGGGGAGCGCGTAACGACCGAGGATCTCTTGAAGAACTCCATGGGCCAGATGTCGACGATCGTGATACGGCAGGACGTGGCGGCAAAGCTTCGTGAGTCGGTCCGTCTGTTGAACGACTGGTTGTTGAGCGACTGGTTCATCGGCATCGTGGCATCGCAGCTAGGTTTCGTCGGATATATCGATCGCGTGATGAGCGTCTTTCGGCAGCACCACGGCAGCGGATTTACCTCACTCGGTAGAGCCACGCAATGGGCGGAGTTCGTTTATGGTTTCGAGGCGGTCGAGGAGATGCTCGGGAAGCGGTACCGCGATCTCGTGAGGCAGGCGATTTGCGTGCGCTCGTACACGGCCGCCGTCGAGTATGAGAGAGATCGCGACTTCGTGAATGCGCGTCGCTTCCTCTCGCGCGCGCTCAAGGGCGACCCGGCGTGGCTCGAACCCTATTGCGCCGGCTACGGTTTGACGGGAGAGGACCTCTTTCGCGTGTCGGCGCGACGATTGCAGCTGTACCGCTTTCCGGCGCTATGTCGAGTTTGGCTTTCACTTGAGGACGTGTGGAGGAAAGCGCGCCAGCGTTGGCTCGCCGCCGAGCTGAAGATTCGCTCGCATCTACGCCTCAGGCGGGGGAGGGCCGTCGGCTTCATCACCGCATCGCCGAATCCCGCGATAGCGTCACCAAGGTCGCCGGGCCGCGTTGCGGTCACGCTGGAGTGGAGATCGGCGGCGGTGGCGTTCACGGAGCTCCGCCTGGGAAGGCCCGATGGTTTGCTCCTCAGCCGCGCCGGCTTCGAGGGCAAGAAGATGACGGGCGAATGGGTCGGCGACGGGATGACGTTCTACTTGCAGAACGTCTCCGATGATCTGCCGCTAACCCTCGCAAACACGCTCGACGTCGTGAGCGTTGCCGTCAAAGGGTAAGCGCCGCCGAGGACCGTCGAGCCCTATACGGCGAAATCTTGAGCTTCGGGATGCATCACACGAAGGATACCATTGCGGACCTCGCCGTTTTCGGCGGCCCGGCGGAGTTCCAGTTACCATTGCACGTCGGGGCACCGAACATCGGCAACCGGGATCGGCTCTTCGAGCGGATCAATGGCGCGCTGGACCGCCGATGGCTGAGCAACGACGGTCCCTATCTGCGCGAGTTCGAGGCGCGTCTTCGGGAGCTTTTGGGCGTACCGCACTGCATCGCCGTCTCGAGCGGAGAGACTGCTTTGCAGTTGGCGATCCGTGCCGCAGAGCTGAGCGGCGAGGTCATCGTTCCTTCCTTCACCTTCATCGGCACGCCACACGCGTTGCTGTGGGAAGGCCTCACGCCCGTCTTCTGCGATATCGATCCGAAAACGTACAACATCGATCCCGCGCAGGTCGAAGAGCTCATAACGCCGCGCACCTCGGCGATTCTCGGAGTGCATGTCTTTGGAAGAGCGTGCGACATCCCTGCGCTGCAACAGATCGCAGACGCGCACGGTCTGACGTTGCTGTTCGACGCCGCGCATGCCTTCGGGTGCACGTACAAGGGTGCGATGATCGGCAGGTCTGGTAGAGCGGAAACGTTCAGCTTCCACGCGACCAAGTGCGTCAACTCGTTTGAGGGAGGGGCGATCGCGACGCGCGACGGCGAGCTTGCCCAGCGCATACGGCTCATGCGGAGTTTCGGGTTTGCCGACGTC
>JASHOG010000130.1 GCA_030041225.1 Vulcanimicrobiota bacterium
CCAAACCTAACGCGCCACGGTACCGCCGCTATGCACGAGCGCGTCAAGTGGCTCTTTGCCAACGATCCCTGCTGGAAGGCCCGCATCATAGCACGATCCATCGCACATACCAGAGCGTGCTATAATACCGGCCCGGGCTACGGCAGATGTTCGATAGCGTCTAACGGAATGTGGTGCGCGAGCGGACCAGAGCGTGCCATGTGCGAGTGGCTCATCGAGCAACACATTGTGTTCGAAATGCACAAAGTTCTTCCCAACGGGCGTGTTTGCGACTTCTACTTCGGCGGTATCTATTGGGAAATGGACGGGATGGATAGACATCTCGACTATTTCGCCCAAAAGTATGGTGATCTGCCGTACGTGGTCGTTGCCCCCGAAGATTTTAAGGCGATCGTTGCGCGACATTTGGGAATCGCCCATGCTATGAACGGCGATCCCATCGTCTCGATCGAACCGTGCGGTGAGGCAATGACGTACGACATCGAGATGGCGCCAAATGGTCCCTTGAACTACATCGCCAACCGTATCGTTTCGCATAACAGCCACGCCGTCGCGTACGGCATGATCACCTATCAGACCGCGTACCTGAAGGCAAATCACGGCGTTGCCTATATGACGGCTCTTCTGAGCTCGGTCAAGGATCGCACGGAGAAGCTCGCCGAGTACATCGAAGACGCGCGCCGGTACGGCATCGCCGTGCTTCCCCCCGACGTGAACGAATCCGGCGTCGACTTCACGGCCGTCGGAAGTCAAATTCGCTTCGGCCTCTCGGCGGTCAAGGGGGTGGGAGAGGAGGCAGTGCGCGCGATCATCGAAGCGCGCGAGCGCGGCGGTCCGTTTAGCGACCTTTTCGATCTCGCCGCGCGTGTGAACGCACGCCAAGTGAACCGGCGCGTCTTCGAGGCGCTCGTGAAGTGCGGCGCAACCGACGCGCTTCCGGGAAATCGTGCGGAGAAGCTTGCAGCGCTCGATCTCGCCGTCGATCTCGCCACGCGTGCGACGCGCGACGCCGAGCTCGGGCAAGTCTCGCTCTTCGGCGACGGCGCAGCAGGTACAGCGCTCGCTCCCGTGCTCCCGCACCTGAATCCACCGTCGCAGCGCGAGATGCTTGCCTGGGAGAAGGAGATGCTCGGCATCTTCGTCTCGGGGCATCCGCTCGCGGGCGTGCAGGACCGGCTCGTGCTCATGGGTGCCACACCGATAAAGGAGCTGCGTGCGCTCGACGATGATGCGCCGGTGACGGTTGCCGGCGCCGTGTCGAGCCTACGCCGCGCCACGACGCGTGCCGGCGGGCAGATCCTCGTCGCGCAACTCGAAGATACGACGGGGAGCTGCGAGGTCGTCGTTTTTCCGAAGCTCTACACGCAGGTGCAGCAGCTCTTCGAGCCCGACCGCATTCTCATCGTCAAAGGCAGATTGCGGCTGCGCGAACGCCCGGGAGCGACGAGCGCGGAGGAGCCGCCGATCGAACTCTCCGTCGGCGCACATGAAGTCGCGCCCTTCGAAGCACCCGTTGAGCGCGGAGAGATCGTCCGCGGCTGGCACATCGACGTCTCGGAGCGAACGCAGATCGATCGTCTCGCCGCGCTTATCGACGCATGGCCGGGCGACGCACCGGTGACGCTGCACGCGCATGGGAAGGTGCGCCGTCTCCCGCGGACGATCGCGGGCGACGTGCGCGTGCGACCGGAGCTCGAGCGCATCTTCGGCGGCGAACACGTGCGAGAAGCATGAGGATTCCGCCGGGCGTTCGCGACTGGCTCCCGCAGGAGTTCGCGTTCAAGCGTGAGGTCGAGGAGCGAATCCGCGACGTGTTTCACTCGTGGTCGTACAGCGAGGTCTTAACGCCGACCTTCGAGCTCTACGAGGCGCTCGAGCAAGGCCTCGGCGAGCTCATGGCGGAGACGTTTCGCTTTACCGATCCAAACGGCGCTGCGCTTGTGCTGCGCACGGAGCTTACGACGCCGATCGCGCGTCTGGTCGCCGCTCGCCTTCGCCACGCGACGCTCCCGCTGCGGCTCTGCTACCTTGCCAACGCCTTTCGTTACGAAGAGCCGCAGCTAGGGCGCATGCGCGAGTTCACGCAGGCGGGTGCGGAGCTGATCGGTGCGGCCGGAGCGAGTGCGGATGCCGAGGCGCTCTTCATGGCGGTGGAAACGCTCGACGCAGTCGGTTTGGACGACGCCCGCTTCGATGTCAGCGATGTCGCCATCGTCGATGGAGCTCTCGCCGGCGTCGGCCTGGTCGAGGAGGACGCGCAGCTCTGCAAGGAGATGATCGCCCGGCGCAATCTCGTCGCCCTTCGCGAGTTCGGCAGCACCCATGCCGTCGAAGAGCGACGCTTCGAGCGGCTCCTCGAGCTGACGATGATGCGCGGCCGTGACGACGTGTTGCGTGCCGTCGAGCCGATCTGCGTTACTGAGGCCTCTCAAGCAGCGCTCACGCGCCTCTCGGAGATCCTCGCACGCGCCGCGGCGCTCGGATGGGGGGAGCGCATCAACATCGACTTCGCGCTGCTGCGCGATCTGCGCTACTACACCGGCCTCGTCTTCGAAGGCTACATTGCCGACCTCGGCTTCTCGATCTGCGGCGGTGGCCGGTACGACGCGCTGCTTCCGCGCATGGGCTACAACGTGCCTGCGGTCGGGTGGATGGTAGGCGTCGAGCGCATTCTCCTCGCGCTCGAGCGGCGCCGGAAGGATGAGCGGCCGCGCAACGAGGTCGACGTGCTCGTGAGCGGATCGGACGCAGTTGCGCGGCGCGAGCGCGCGAAGGGACTCCGCGTTCGCGTGGACGCACGTGGGCTGGACCGTGCCGCGCTGCTCGAATACGCGCGCGACAAGGAGATTCCACGAGTGATTCTCGTCCACGGCGGTCGCGAGGAAGAGATTTCAGAGGTTCCCCGATGAGCGAGCCGCTTGTCATCGCGCTCCCGAAAGGGGCGCTCTACGACGAAGCGGTGCGGCGGCTCGGCGCTGCCGGCGTCGACGTCCCCGGCGAGGTCGGGCGACGGTTGCACGTGCTCGCGGGAGACGGTGCGACCGAGCTGCTCGTGCTGCGCTCGAACGACGTACCGGCGTACGTGGAGTTCGGTGCTGCGGATTGCGGCATCGTTGGAAAGGATACGCTCTGGGAGACGGACCGTTCGGTCAGCGAGCTCGCGGATCTCGGCTTCGGTGAGTGCCGGCTCGTCGTCGCCGCTCGACGCGCCGACGGCTACCACGAAGGCGTGCGATATCCGACGTTCTTGCGCGTCGCAACGAAGTTCAAGCGCGCCGCGCAGGCGTACTTCGCGGAGCGCGACGTGCCGTGCGAGGTTATCGCGTTGCACGGATCGGTGGAGCTCGCTCCGCTCGTCGGGCTGGCCGACGCGATCGTCGATCTTGTCGCAACCGGAGCGACGCTGCGCGAGCACGACATGGTCGTTGTCGACGAGATAGCGCGCTCGAGTGCGCGCTTCGTCGTCAACCCCGTGCGCTTCCGTACGAAGTACGATGCACTGACCGGGTTGCTTTCACGTTTGCAACGTGCGTAGGCCTGAGATCGTCGAAGCCTCCGATTCGCGCCTGGTGAGCTTCTTTACGGCGGGCTGGGCGCCACCATCCGAGGTGATCCAAGGTGTCCGCGAGATTATCGAAGACGTGCGCGAGCGCGGTGATACGGCGCTCGTCGAGTACACGCGCCGCTGGGATGACCCGGCCTTCGATCTCGGTGCTCTACGTGTGCCGATCCCGATGGAAGGGCAAGCCCGGAGCCTTGTGACACCGGAGATCGCGAATGCCCTCGCGATCGCAAAGGAGCGGATCGCCCGCTTTCATGAGCGGCAACGGCGCGCCGACATCGAGTACGTCGAACCGGACGGAACGCAGTACGCGTTCGTCACGCGGCCGCTCGACGCGGTTGCAGTGTATGTGCCGGGCGGCTCGGCGGCGCTGCCGTCGACTGCAGTGATGACGATCGTTCCCGCGCGGCTCGCCGGGGTCCCCCGCATTGTCGTCCTGACGCCCCCGCAGCGCAACGGACGCGTGCACACCGCAGTTCTCTACGCTGCCGCGCTCTGCGGCGCAGCCGAGCTCTATGCGGTCGGCGGCGCCCACGCGATTGCCGCAGCCGCGTACGGCACCGAGTCGATCGCCGCGGTCGATAAGATCGTGGGCCCCGGCAGCGTGTGGGTGACCGAGGCGAAACGTCAGGTCTACGGCGTTGTCGGCACCGATGTCCCCGCGGGGCCGTCGGAGGTGCTCGTGATCGCCGACGAGCACGCGCAGCCGCGTGCGGTCGCAAGCGAGCTGCTGGCGCAGGCAGAGCACGATCCGCGCTCTCGCGTCGCCGCACTCTCCGAATCGCGCGCTCTCCTAGAAGCGGTCGCCGAGGAACTGGAGAGAAGCGACCCCGAGTCACTGTCGCGCGGAGCGATCATCGCGACGGTGATCGAGTGTCGCTGCCGGCTTATCCATGCCGAGAGTTTCTCAGAGCTGTGCGAGACGATCGAGCGCTTTGCGCCCGAGCATCTCGCGCTGCACGTCTCCGACGCGGAACCGATCCTCGAACGCGTGCGCCACGTCGGCGCGGTCTTCGTCGGCTCCTCGACTCCGGTTGCCTGCGGCGACTACCTCGCGGGGACGAACCACGTGCTTCCGACGTCCGGTACGGCGCGCTTCGCATCGGGCCTCTCGCTCGCCGATTTCACGCGCACCTTCGCGGTGGTGCGCAACAGCGAGCAGCGGCTGCGCGGCGATGCGCCTGCGATCGCCGCCCTCGCGGAGCTCGAAGGGCTCTCGCAACACGCCGCCTCGGTACGTCCCCAGCATTGATCAAGCTCGTCGCGCTCGATCTCGACGGTACGCTCGTTGGACGGGATCTCACGGTGCGCCCGCGTGTGCGCGAGGAGATCGTGCGCGTCCGTGACGCAGGAGTCGCCGGATGCGTCGTCACCGGCCGCATGTACCGGGCCGCTCTGCCGTATGCGCGACAGCTCGACCTCACCGCCCCGCTCATCTGCTATCAGGGAGCAGCGATCATCGACCCGGAGAGTGACGACGTGCTCTTCGACGTGCCCGTCGAGAATGACGTGGTGCTCGACCTGGCCGCGACCGCAAAACGGGACGGCATGCACGTGCAGCTCTATCGAAACGACAACTACTACTGCGAGCAACGCAACCGGTTCTCCGGCCTCTATGCACGTCTGTCGAATGTCGAACCGATCGTCGTGCCGAACCTCGAGGAAGCCTTTGCGGCAAGCGACGCGACGAAGGGCGTGGTCATCGCCGATGCGGATGACGCCGCGGCGTATGCGCCGCGTCTGGCGGAGCACCTTATGGGGCGCGCGTACGTCACGCGCAGTTACCCGGAGTTCATCGAGGTGCTAAATCCGCACGTCGATAAGGGCGAGGCGCTGCGGTTCGTCGCGGCGCGCCTCGGTATCGAGCTGAGCGACGTCCTCGCAATCGGGGACTCCTGGAACGACGAACCGCTGCTGCACGCCGCCGGCGTCGCGGTTGCGATGGGAAGCGCTCCGGAGTCGCTGCTGAAGCTCGCGGACGCCGTGGTCGCAGATGTGGAAAATGACGGCGTCGCCGAAGCGCTTCGGCGTTACATACCGGGATGAGGCGCAAGCAACGGCGGTCGCTGCGCCCGTTCTGGTTCGTCGGCGCGGCTCTGCTCGTGGCTGCCGTCGTTGCCGGGTACTTCGCCGCGAGCTGGCCGGGCTTCGACGCAAGGCGCGTGCGCGTCACGGGCAACACCGTCGTTCCGGCGCGCGAGATCGTCGCGGCGGCCGCGATCGACTCGCGTAGCAATATCTGGCTGCAGAGCTCCGGTGCAATGGAGCGGCGCATCGACCGCATCCCGTACATCCTTAGCGCTGCGGTTCACCGTCGCCCACCCGCCCAAGTGACGATCGTCGTGCGAGAGCGGCACCCGTTTGCGGTCGTTCGCAGTGGCGTGCAGAGCGCGCTCGTCGATCCGCATCTGCGCGTGCTCGTCGGGGGTGAGGCGCCGCAGCTTCCGGTGTTCGTGATCCGCCCGGGTATCGCGCTCGTTCCCGGACGCTTCCTCAGAGAATCGAGCGCAGCGGCGCTTCGCGGGGTCTTTCTCGCGCTACGGGCGCACGGCATCGACGCGGAGGAACTGAGCGATACCGACGGCGACGTGAGCGCGGTTCTGCCGGGTGGAATCGACGTGTTGTTGGGTGATGAGTTGACGGCCGCGAGAGCGACGCCGCTCATCGAGCCGATTCTCACGCGCTTCGCACTGCTCGGGAGGTTCGTTCAGACGCTCGACCTGCGCTCACCCACTACACCCGTCGTCACCGAGAGAGAGCTCCCTAAGGAGTCGAAGCCGCGTTCGGCGCATCCGTCTGTGCGCCCAAGTCCTTGAAGACGAGCACCGTGCCCTTCGATGTGGAGAGCATCACGGAATCGCCGACGTGCATTGCTGCGAAGGTCATGTTCGGGCGGCCGGCGGAGAGCACGGCTCGTTCGCCGTTGGAGAAGCTCACGATGATGTGCGTAGGATCTTGCACTTGATCGATGGTCACACGATAGGTCGTATCGGGAAGCTGCGTGGCGGCGTCGAGCATCCGCCCTGCAGAAGCGGTCTGGGCGGCCGAAACGGCGAGAGGCAGGGCGACTGCCAAGAGCAAAGCGGAACCTACGACTTTCATCATAGCTCAGGATGATAGCGCAAAGGGGCCCTGGTCTTCTAGGGGCTTCTCGCTCTTTTTTTGCGCGCCGTTGCTAGGCAGGCCATTGCTCCCCACTTCGAAGTGGCCGACGAGCTCCTTGATCTCGCTCGTCTGAGCGTTGACCTCCTTCGCCCCGCCGGCCATCGAAGCGACAGCCTCCGCATTCTCGATTCCCAGCTCTTCCGCTCTGCGGACGCGCGTCCTTAGGCGCTCGATGGCGGCCTGCTGATCGCTCGAAGCGGCAGCGACGTCACCGGTGCGGCGCTCGATCTCCGAGACCGAGGAGAGTATCTGACTCGAGGTGATCGACTGCTCGCGCATCGTCGCGGCGGCTTCGTGCGTCATCGCGCCCATCTGCTCGCTCGCCTTCGCGAGCTCCTCAGAGCCTCGCGCCTGTTGCGTCGTTGCGATACTGATCTCCGCCATCAGACCCGCGACGTGCGCGACGCGCGCGCTGATCTCCTCGATCATCGCGGTGACGTTCTTCGCCGAAGAGGCGTTCGATTGTACGAGTCCGTTTGCTCGAGCGGCACGCTCGAGCACCGTCGTCGTGCGGCGTTGGATATCGGCGATGAGCGCGCCGATTTGTTTCGTCGACTCCGCCGAGCTTTCGGCAAGCTTGCGCACCTCGTCGGCAACGACGGCGAAGCCTCGCCCGTGCTCCCCGGCGCGTGCCGCCTCGATCGCCGCGTTGAGCGCGAGCAAGTTCGTTTGATCGGCGATGTTTTCGATGAGGTTGAGAATTTCGCCGATCTCGCGCGATGCGTGACCGAGCCCTTCCATCTCCGAGACGACGCCGGAGACCGTCTCGCTGATGCTCGTCATGCCGCGCGTCAGCGCGAGGACCTCGTTGCGCCCTTCCCGCACCTGATCGTCTGTGACGCCGGCCTCCGAGCGAACGCGCTCCGCGTTTCCCGCGACTTGGGCGATCGATGCCGACATCTCTTGCGTGTTCGCGACGGCTTGCTCGACGACGCTGGAGAGGCTGAGCAGGTTGTGATCCATCTCCGCAATCGACGCCGTCATCTCGGCGACCGCACTCGAAATATCCGAGACCAAGCGCGCGACACCCTCGGCATTCTCCGCAACGGTTCCCGCGGTCGAGCCGAGCTCGCCGGAATAGGAGAGCGCTTCGCCGAGAACGGTGCGCTCCTCGCGCGCGCGGTCTGCGACCTGCGACGCAAGACGACTGCTGCGTTCGCTCGCCTCTTGCAAGCTCAAGGCGGCATGCTGAATCTGACCGATCGTGAGGCCGAGGCGCTGCGCGAGGAGATCGATCGCAGCACCCAAGCGCCCGAGGAGGTCGTCACCGCTCCAACCCGTGCGTGCCGCGAGCTTTCCTCTGCCCAGCGCCTCGAAGATCTCCGCGCACCGGCCGATGCCGAGCAGCATCGAGCGGCGCAGCCACGTCATGGTAAGCGCGACGGTGCCGAGCAACAGCAGCGGCACGATGATGACGAGCGCAACGCCAAAATCGCGCGCGCCGTTTAAGCGCGCAAGGTGCGTATCGGCGCCGGTAGCCAATGCGTCGAGCATGCGATGTCCGTCGGCGCTCTGCGCATCGTAGGCGAGAGAAGAGGGGCCGCTCATCCAGCTCGATGCCTGCACGCGTTGCCCGCGCGCGAGCAACGCGATCGCGCCGCGCTCCTGCATGTCGTAGATGCGCGCGCTCTGTTCGAAGCGATCGGCGAGCGGCGCGAGAGAGGGATCACCGTCGGCGAGATTGCGCATCGCTCGCGCGTCGATCGGGAACTGCCGCGCGAGTGCGCGCGCCTCGTCGAGGGCCTCGCTGCCGAGCGCGGAGCCTGGATTCCCCGCTGCTTCCAGCATCGCCGTACGCAGCTCATCGGCGTCGGACGCAACGCGCGCGTACGCAAGCTGCGATCGAACGACGGTATCGCGGAGTTGCTGTGCTTGATGCGTGATGCCGAAGAGCGCCCACAGCGCGATCGGGACGTTCAAGAGCGTGACAACCGCGGCCAAGCCGAAAGCGACGGCGAGGCCGGACTCGATAATCGTGCGGCGGGTGCTGCTCACCTCTTTATTGAGCATCGGCCGCCGCCCCTAGATTATGCACCGCTTTGTGCGGTTCTCCACACGTTTTCACACGTTGTCCTCAAGGACTCCGCTCCGGGCCCGCTAACCCCCGGCCAGACGCGTCGAGGCCTCCTATAGATTGTAGGAGTCTGCCGCCTAGACCGCAATATATGGTGAGATAATGGTCGCATGCGCGCTGCCCGGGGCCGGCGAGGCCCCCGAGGAATGAAGCGAGAGGCCCTCTGTGGTCTCGACATCGGCACGACGAAGACGTGCGCCGTCGTGGCCGTCGAGGGGCCTCACGGCCTTGAGGTCGTCGGCATCGGCGAGGCGCCGTCGCTGGGGATGCGCAAGGGCGTCGTCGTGGACCTCGACCAGACCATCAAGTCGATCGAGGCGGCGACGGAGCAGGCCGAGCGCATGGCGGGCCTCCCAGTAGCCGACGTGTACGTCGGCATCACCGGCGACCACATTCGAAGCACGAACAACCGCGCCGTCGTCGCGACCGCAAACGAGACGCGTGAGGTCTCCGAGGGAGACGTGCGCCGTGTCGTCGACGCTTCGAAGCTCATCAATCTGTCCGCCGATCGCCAGATCATCCACGCGGTACCACGCTACTTCACCGTCGATGGACAAGAGGGCGTCGAGGATCCGGTCGGCATGGCGGGCGGACGGCTCGAGGTGGACACGCACATCATCACCGGCGGCGCGACGTTCATCACCAACGTGCTCAAATGCGTGCATCGTGCCGGGCTTGAAGCAGCGGGCGTCGTCTTCGAGCCGCTCGCGTCGTCGGCCTCGACACTGTTGCCGGAGGAGCGTCAGGTTGGGGTCGTGCTGCTCGACATCGGCGGCGGAACGACCGACGTCGCCGTCTACTCGCTCGGCAGCGCGATCTATACCGCGACGATTCCGGTCGGCGGTAACATTCTCACGAGCGATATCGCGCTCGGCTTGAAGACCTCGCACGACCAAGCGGAATCGGTGAAGCGTGAGCTCGGCGCCGCCGTTCGCGACAGCATCGGTGAGGTGACGGTTCCCGTGCAGACGCTCGACGGGCGAACGACCAAGGACGTTTCGACCGCGGAGCTGCGGGGTATCGTCGTGCCGCGCGTCCTCGAGACGCTGCGCATGGCGCGGCAGAAGATCATCGAGAACGTGCCGCGCGATCTCGTGCTCGGTGAGGTGGTGCTCACCGGCGGCGGCTCGCTCTTGAAAGGCATCGAAGGTATTGCGGAAGACGTCTTTGGTTTGCCGGTGCGTGTCGGCGTGCCCAAGCACGTGTCGGGGCTCACCGAGACCGTTGCGCAGCCGCAGTACGCCACTGCGATCGGCCTCGTGCTCTTCGGCGCCAACGGCAACAGCACGCTCATCGAGACCTCACGCCGCGCCGGAACGCTCTGGGCGCGGATGCGAAAATTCGTTGCGGATCTATGGAGTTGAATTTCTTTACGTCATCGGAGGAGAACGGAATGGCAGACGGACGTCGTTACGTGCCCGAGCACACAGCGACCATCAGAGTGATCGGCATCGGCGGAGGCGGCTGTAACGCCGTCAACCGCATGATCGAAGCGGGGCTCACCGGCGTGGAGTTCTACGCCGTGAACTCCGACGTGCAGGCATTGCGAAGTTCGCTTACTGAGAACACGGTGCACATCGGCGGCGGGAGAACCCGCGGCCTTGGCGCAGGCGCAGATCCATCACTTGGACGCGAGGCAGCGGAGGAGTCACGCGAAGATCTGAGCATGGTGCTCTCCGAGTCCGATCTCGTTTTCATCACCGCCGGCATGGGGGGCGGCACGGGAACGGGCGCGGCACCGATCATCGCGGAGCTCGCGCATGATGCGGGCGCGCTGACGATCGCGGTCGTGACGAAGCCCTTCACGTTCGAAGGGCGCAAGCGCATGCAGATTGCCGAGCACGGTATCGCCGAGCTCGAGCAGAAGGTCGACACGCTCATCACAATTCCGAACGAGCGCATCCTGCAAGTGATCGAGAAGAAGACGCCGCTCAACGAGGCCTTCGCCTATGCCGACGACGTGCTGCGACAAGGTATCGCAGGTATCAGCGATCTCATCACGCAGCCCGGGCTCATCAATCTTGACTTCGCGGACGTGAAGACCATCATGACGGATGCGGGCTCGGCGATGATGGGCATCGGCGAGGGCACGGGCGAGCATCGCGCCGCCGACGCCGCGCAGAAGGCGATCGCATCGCCGTTGCTCGAGACGACGATCGAAGGCGCACGCGGCGTGATCTTCAACATCACGGGCGGCCCGGACATGGCGATGTACGAAGTGAACGAGGCGGCGGAGATGATCAGCCGCGCGGTCGATCCCGACGCGCAGATCATCTTCGGCGCATCGATCGACAAGGGCATGCAGGGCAAGGTTCGGGTCACGGTGCTCGCCGCGGGCTTCGGCGCGGCGCGCAGCTTCCACGGCTCGGTCGCCGGCTTCACGTTCGACTCCGGGAAGTTCGATACCGTGTCTCCGGTCAACATGGACGATATCGAAGTACCCGCGTTCTTGAGGTACAGAGGCTAGAAAGCTCTCTGGACTTGGCTCAGCCCGTCGTCGGCTCGGGGCTCATTTGCCGTAGCAAACTTCGCCCACTCGCCTCCTCGGCCTGAGCCAAGCCAGAGGCTTTCACGCGTCGTGGCTTACTTAGCGCGGGTGCTGCTGGACAGTGTCAGCGAGGCGGGGATACGGCTCACCACGATGGAGGTGACGTTTCCCCGCTTCGTTTTGGCGGAGTTTAACACGCACCGGCAGTTCTCGCGAAATTCTGCGAGCTCGCGCGCAATCCCGACGGCGAAGATCATCGAACGCGTCGAGCATGATCCCGTAACGCCGTTCGAATGGGGCCGCAACGAGAAGGGCATGTCTGCGAGCGAGGTGCTCGCTGAAGAGGAAGAAGAGAACGCGCGGATCGCGTGGCTTGCAGCTCGCGATTGCGCGGTGACCCAAGCGCGCAAACTGCACGAGCTCGGGGTCCACAAGCAAGTCGTCAACCGTCTTTTGGAACCGTTCCTGTGGCATACGGTGATCGTCACCGCGACGGAGTGGGAGAATTTCTTCGAGCTTCGCTGCTCGCGCAACGCCCAGCCGGAGATCCGCGAGGCGGCGCTGCGGATGCGCGAAGCGATGAACGGCAGCACGCCGAGCCTCGTGAGGCTTGGGCAGTGGCATACGCCGCTCATCCAGCCGGACGAGCTCAGCCTCGATGGGGAGGTGCGCAAGAGGGTCTCCGCCGCGCGGTGTGCGCGCGTCTCGTACCTGACGCACGAGGGAAGTCGCGAGATCGAAAAAGATCTCGAGCTCTACGAGCGCCTGAAGCACGACCGGCATCTCTCGCCCTTCGAGCACGTCGCGAGCCCGGCTGTGGATAAACTATTTCACGCGAACTTTCGTGGCTGGATCCAGATGCGCCGAGAGATAGAGAGTACCCCGTAACGCGCGCGACGCGACAACATGCGTTAATCAGCATCCACCCTCTTGCATGATGCTACGTTTTATGGCATAAGATTTCCTAACAGAGGAGGATTGGGTGTGGCTCTTGCGGCGTTCCGGCTGGAACCGGAAGCTCTGCGTTATATTCCTGCGGGCTTTGCGTTCCGGCATGACGTTCTCCCTTATGCGGTTGACGGCTCCGAGCTGCTCGTAGCAGTTCCGGATAATGAACCATCGACGGTCGATCGGATCCGATTGCTGACGGGCATGCGAGTTCGCGCGACAGCACTGCCACGCGAGGTTATTCGCAGTGAGCTTGCGGTCGCGTACGGTTCGGCGGACGCGAAGGAAGGAATCGAAAGTTCAGCTCCTGCCGTGCGACTCGTGGACGAGATCCACGCGCTTGCCGTTCGATCGCATGCATCGGACGTGCATGTCGAGCCGTTCGAAGGCGGTGGCCGCGTGCGCCAGCGAGTCGATGGAGGCCTTTCGGAGATACGGCGCCTGGATCGGAGCCTTCACGTGCAAGTCGTCGCACGGTTGAAGATCCTTGCCTCACTTGACGTGGGCGATCGCCGCCAGCCGCAGGACGGGAGGTACTCGTTCGACGTTGACGGAGCACCGATCGACGCGCGCCTCTCGTCGGTCACGACCGTGGACGGAGAACGCCTCGTGATACGCCTCTTCGATGCTCGCTTGCAACGGCCGTCGCTCGACCACCTCGGTATGGATTCTGAGACACTGCGTCGGGTACGAGCGTTGCTCTCCGCAACACATGGGTTCGTCATCGTCTGTGGACCGACAGGCAGCGGGAAGACCACGACGCTGTACGCTGCGCTCGAAGAGCGTCGATCTCCTGAAGAGCACGTGTGTACCATTGAAGACCCGGTAGAGATGCGCTTAGGCGGCGTCACGCAGGTCCAGATCAACGTGCGCGCGGGCATGACATTTGCGCGGGCGCTGCGCGCTATGCTACGCCAGGACCCGAACGTCGTCATGATCGGAGAGATGCGCGACGCAGAAACGGCAAACGTTGCAATGTCTGCGGCCCTCTCCGGTCAACTCGTATTAACGAGCCTCCACAGCCGCGATGCGGTCCGCGCGGTCGAGCGCCTTGCGGACCTGGGCGTTCCACGGCAGGCAGTGGCGGCCTCGCTCACGGGAATCATTGCGCAGCGGCTCGTGCGTACCAGTTGCCAACAGTGCGCGGGCGAGGGTCACCGAGAATGCTGCCGAGGAAGCGGGTTTGCAGGTCGGACCGGTATCTTCGAGTGCGTTGCGATAGGTGCGGAGCTTCGGGAGGCGATCGCGTCGGGCGCTACGGGCAGCCAGCTGCGCGGAGTTGTCGAGCGTGACTCCCAAGGAAGTTTGGCGCGCGACGGATTGCGGCATGTTATTGCGCGACGCACAACGACGGTCGAGGTGCAGCGCGTGCTGGGCGAGTACGGCGCATCGTGACAACGAGCCCTCTCGGCACGGTACTCGTCACCGATGCGCTCCACGCCGCACATGTCCGCAGGGCCTCAGATGTTCATCTCGTACCGCTGTGCCCACCCGTGCTCCGCGTGGACGGGCGCCTGGAACCTTGTCAGGGCCCGGGGCTCGAAGCCCACGACCTCGCGGCGCTTGCGTCCGTCCTGTTATCGGAGCACGAGCGGGATCTGCTCGAGCGCGATGGTGACGTCACTGCACGGATTGTTGAGAACGCGGTCCCGGTGCGCGTCCACGCGACACGAACTGCAGACGGGATCTCGCTTGCGTTGCGTTTTCTTCGCGCAGATGTTCCGTCGCTGCAAGAGCTCGAACTCCCGCACGTGCTTGCCGAGCTCATTCGCAGGCCGCATGGCCTGATCGTTCTGGGCGGGCCAACGGGAAGCGGAAAGTCGACGACGCTCGCAGCTCTCGTAGCGCTGATGAACGATGAAATGTCTCGCAAGATTATCACGATCGAAGAGCCCATCGAGTATCGCCTTGCTTCAAAGCAATCACTGATCGTCCAGCGCCAAGTCGGCCGCGATGTCGCTGGTTTTGCGAGCGCAGTGAGCGGCGCACTGCGAAGCGATCCGGACGTCATCGTGATCGGCGAAATGCGGGACTCGGCGACAGTAGCCGCGGCGATTACGGCGGCGGAGACCGGGCACCTCGTCCTCGCGACGTTGCATACGGGCGACTCGGCGCAGTCGATCGACCGCCTGGTGGACGCGTTTCTTGCGGAGCGCGCAGAGTACGTCCGTGGTCGCCTCGCGCAAACGCTCGTCGGCATCGTTTGCCAACGCCTTGTCGCACGTTCCTCGGGGATCGGTCGGTGCGTTGCGGTGGAAATTCTCGTCGTGACGGATGCCGTACGACACATGGTACGCGAGGGAAAGCATCATCAGCTTCCCACCGTGATGTCGACGGGGCGGCGGTTCGGTATGCAGACGCTGGATGCGCACCTGGCGGAGCTCGCGGCGTCCGGCACGATCGCAGCGGCAGTCGCAGACGCGATAACGGGATGACGCAAACGCTCTTTCACTACACCGCACGTTCGAGGAGCGGCGCGGTGATAGCGGGTTCGATGCGTGCCCGATCGGGAGGCGAGGCGATCGCACACCTGCGCTCGCGCCGGTTGTTCGTCACGTCGCTCGAGAGCGCGACGAGCATCCGCGGAAGTCTACGCGTGTTTCTCGCGAGGGTGCAGTTCCGAGGGGCGTCTCGGGCGACGTTCCTGCGCTCGTTAGCCGTGATGATGGAAGCCGGGACATCTCTGCAGCGAGCGCTTGCGGTATGCATGGGGCAATGCCCGCGCGGGCCGTTCGCCGAGACGCTACGTGGCGTTGCAGCGGATGTCGACGCGGGCGCAGCGCTCTCCGAAGCGATGGCGCGTCGACCGGCAGAGTTCCCGGAGGAGCTTACGGCAATGGTACGGGCGGGCGAGTTAGGGGGCACGCTCGAGGAAGTTCTCACGCGCAGTGCAGCGCTCATTGAGCATCGAGAAGCGCTACGTCGGCGGCTGACCGCCTCACTCGCGTATCCGTGTTTCGTTCTCGCAGTTGCTTTTGGGTTGCTCGCCTTCATCCTCATCGCAACGGTGCCGGCGTTCGCGTCGATTCTCACGCAGCTCCATACTCGCTTGCCTCTGTCGACGAGGCTCATGCTCAGTGCGAGCGGCATGCTGCGGTCGCAACGGAGTCTCGAGATTGCGGCTGCCCTCTTGGCAGGCGTGGCCGGCTTCGTCATGATATGTCGGCGCAACGCTCACGTATTGTCCGCACTTTCGCGAGGCATGCTGGGTACACCGCTGATCGGCGCGCTTCAGCGATGCGCCAACGTTGCGGCCTTTGCACGCACCTCGGGAATGCTGGTGCAGTGCGGGGTCATCATCACCGAGGCTGTTCGTGCAGCCTCGGACGTGCTCCCGAACCAGGTGTACCGCCGCGCGGCGATAGAGATCGAGCGAGCGCTCCATGAAGGGCGAGCGCTTGCGCCCGCTTTGGAGAGGAGCGGCCTCTTCGGTGCACTCTGCGTTCAGCTGGTGGCGGTCGGCGAGGAGTCCGGGACACTCGATGCGATGCTGTTGCGGATCGCGGAGCATCATGAGGCAGAGATCGATGCGTTGCTGCGCACGTTGGTTGCGGTATTGGAACCCGCATTGATCGTCGTCCTCGGAGGCATCATCGGCACAATCGTTGCCTCCATTCTCATCCCACTCTACAGCGCGATAGGAAACGTCCATTGACGGCGAGCTATCTGTCGCGGGATGATCTCGTATCACGCTACCGACATCTTTGCGCTCGCGCCGCGAAGCGATTCATCCGGCCAGGCCTCGACCGCGCAGATCTAGAGCAAGTCGCTGCGATCGGGCTGATCAAGGCCGCGGATCGCTTCGATCCGGAGTGTCGCACGCCGTTCGCCGCGTACGCATGGCTCTTGATGGTTGGCGAGCTCATGCATCACGTTCGCGACTGCGAGCGTCTCGTGCGGGCGCCCAGGCGCATGCGCCAGCTCGATCGCCGGTGGACCAATGCCGAACATGAGGTGTGGATGCGATACGGTCGCGAACCGACATACGCGGAGATCGTCGCTATGACCGGGGCGACCTCGAGTGAGTGTCGAGAGCTGCGTCAATACCGAGCGGCCAATCACGTCGTGCCGTTCGACTCCCTGAAGCCCCTCGACCAGCAAGCCCTTGCGTACACAATCGAGTCAGAACTGGACCGCATCGCGATGGAGAGCGTCTTTGCCGGCGTCTCGCCCCTGGAGCGTGTGATTCTACGCGAGATTTATCAGCGCGATACGCCGATCGCCGTGCTGGCGGTGAGATTGGGATACTCACGCCGACACCTAGCACGACTCCATCGTAGAGCTCTTCGACGGCTCGCGACGGCGATGCGTCCAACGGTGCGGTGCACGGGGCACTATTCGTCGTGAGGAGGTATGTGATGACGCGTAGCAGCGAGCGTGGCTTTACGTTGATAGAGATGATGATCGTGGTGGCGATCATCGCAATTCTCGTGACGATTCTTGTGCCGAACCTCATGCGCGCTCGCGCGCAAGCACAGACGGCCGCGTGCGAAGGAAACCTCAAAGAGATTGCTACCGCGCTCGAGCTCTACGATACGGACAACGATAGCTATCCGCCGAGCGGAAACGTGGACGGCAGTAACACGGCGCTGCTCCCGTACGTCCAGCAGGTTCCGGTCGATCCTGCCGCAGGTCCAGGCCAACCGTACGTCTACACGGTCGGCACCGACAGTAGCGGCGAGCCGGAATACACGATCACGTGCCCCGGCCTACACGATCCTGCGACGCTTCAGGTCGTGGATCCCGGTGACACCACGGCTGCACACATTCAATATGGCTCCGAAACGGGCTACACGGCCGCCACATCCGGCTCGTCGCAATGAGCGACGTGGTCGCCGATTTCATGCGCGCTCTTTCGCTTCGCTCTGCGGCTGCGCCCGGGCTCGCCTTTGGTGCGGGCGTTGTGAGCTCCGTGGGTCCTTGCCTCGGCACGCGGGTAGCCTCGTTGAGCGCCCTCATCGAGGAACAGTCGGGCATGCGGCGGTGCTTGATTGTGGCCGTGTTCGTAACCGGACTCGTGCTCTCGTACATGCTTATCGCGTCATGCGCCGCTCTATGTGTACGTACTGCGGTAGCATCGAGAGGTATCTACACACTTCTTGCAGCCGGACTCGTTATCTTCGCCTTGCGCTCGCTGCTGCAGCAGGGTACGCACGCCTGCAACCATGAGATCGTGGGTCGCCATGCGTCCTTCGGTTGGGCATTCTTCAACGGTGCATCGCTTGCATTCGTTGCGTCGCCGTGCTGCACGCCGGTAGTTGCCTCGATTGCCGGCCTCGCAAACAGTGGAACGATGAGCTACACGCTAGCCGTAGCAGCGCTCTTTGCCATAGGGCACGCTCTCCCGCTTGTAGCTGCTACGGCGTGCGCTGCGCGAGTATCACAAACGTTGCGATCGGAGGGGTGGGGAACAGCTCTTCGTGTCATGAACGGAGGCGTTCTGCTCGCGCTCGGAGGGTACTATGCGCTTTTGGCGTGAGCTTCAGCCCCAGTCGATGAGCCGTGCGCGGCGCTGCGTCCTGGCAGCGTTGGGCGTCGCGGGAGCCGCGGCGGTCCTCCGTCCGCAGATCTCTTCGGCGCTGGTGGTGCGCGGTGACGAGATGTTGTACATGTCGAGGCCCTCGCGCGCCCTCGTCTTCTATCATCGAGCGCTGTTTTTTGATTCGAACAACGTGACTGCAGCGGACCGTTATGTGTTCGTCTCGATGATGACGCACCGGCGAAGAGTGCTTGAGGGTGCGGTGGCCGTCGCTTCATCGTTCTTGCAACGGCACGGCGGTGACGTAACGATACTCATGGATCGTGCGCTGTGCAATCGGTTCCTCGGGCGGGAGCGCGCCGCTGAGGTGGACTTCGTTCGTGCAGGTCTTGGGCGTGCAGGCGCGCCGGCGCTTGTTTTTGCGGGGTTCGCGGCATTGCGTGAAGGCAGTCGGGAGAGAGCGCGCCATTGGTGGCGCATCGCTCTGCAGGAGCGCCCTGGCTACGCCCCGGCACGTAGGGCGCTGCAACGTCGATGAGCGTTTGGACAGCTCTCACGGAGGAAGCCGTCGCTATGGTTATCCTTGGCTGTATCGCGCGTGAGGCGGCCGGACGGGTGGGCCTACGACTAAGCGCGCTTCGGCTCGAGGTTATCGTAACGGCTCTTGCGGTGCTCGCAACAGCAGCCTCCGTGCGTTCTGCGGGAATGCTCGTCTCGGTCGTCGCCGGGCTCGCCGTCGCAGGTGTCAGCGCCGTGACGGATGTGCAAACCGGCTATGTCTTCGACCGCGTTCTGATCGCAGGAGGGTTACCGATCCTCATCGCTGGGATCGTGACAGGAGACCTCCCCGCGCTCGCGGCGGGTGCTCTCATCGGCGGAGGTGTTCCCGCGCTGCTCTATACGGTTACATCCGGACGCGGCATCGGCCTCGGTGACGTGAAGCTCGGTGCTGTTCTCGGCGGGGCCGCAGGCCCGAAGGAGGCCCTGCATCTGATCGCCGTCGCCTTTATCGTCGGGGGTCTCATTGCGGCCGTTCTACTTTTCGGGCGAAGATACTCGCCCGGTCGCGCGATCCCGTTTGCACCATTCCTCGCGATAGGTGCGGGGCTTTCGTTCGGGAGCATGTGGCCGCGGTGAAGGGTCTGCTCCCCTTGGGCGTGGATCTTGGCACGACCCGTATCCGTGTTGCGCTCACGGAGCATCTCCCGGTGAAGGGACTGCGACTGCGCGCCGTTGTGTCAAGAGAGCTCGGTGACGTCGACCAAGCACATGGTGGAGAAGAGGAGCTCGTCGCGAGCGTCGTTGAGGATCTCGTCGGCGAGCTCGACGTGAAGCAACGCGCGTGTGTCACGGCGATTGGCGCTCCGCACGCGCGGTTAGAGGCACTGCGCTTTCCGAGGATGACGAGCTTCGAGCGTAGGAATGCGGCCCGGTTCGAGATGCGGGACGAGGCAAAACAGAGCCATCGCGCGCGGATACGAGTCCACTTGGTTGACCGTGCATCCCAGCTCTTCGCGGTTGGCGCCGTCGATGAGGCGGCGCTAAAGTATCGCCTCAGCGTTCTTCGCAAGGCTGGGTTGCGCGTCGTCGGCGTGGATCACGATGCCTGTTCGCTTGGTCGACTTCTGCCGAACTTCGATGGGATCGTCGATGTCGGATACCAGCACATGCGGCTGCACCTCTTCTCGGAAAGGGTACCTGCGACACGTTACGTGGAGAGCGCTGGATCAGACGTCACGCAGGCGATTGCCGGCGAGCTCGCGATCGACGCGCGCAGCGCAGAGCGGCGGAAGCGAATCCTCGGTGTTGCCGGTGCCGGCGAGGCCGCACTGGATGCGCTCGTTCGTGCCTTATGCGCGCTTGTCGAGCAAGTGCGCGGGCGCGGTGGGCACATCTCGCGGCTCGGGCTGCTGGGAAACGGCGCCCGTCTGCCGGGCTTTGCGGAGGCTATCGCCCAGCGGCTTCACTCGTCGATCGAGTTGCCGATCGCCGAGCTTCTGCGGACGGCCGACGTTTCGAGCGAGGTCCTGCAGACGGCATCTCCGGATTGGACACTCGCTGCGGCGTTATCAACGTGGAGCGTGGTGTGACGAGTGTGAGATTCGACTATCTTCGTGATGGGCCGTCGGAGGCGGTCGAGTACCTGCGCGAGTTCTCACGGAGAACTGATGCACGCGCTCTGTTGAGCTTCCTCGGAACTGCCGCCGGCATCCTGTTGTGTGCGTGGATGCTCGAGGAGATGCACGTCCGGGAGGCACACGCTGAGTTCTTGCAGGCTCAGGCGCGACTCGATCGCAGCGCCACACAGGCCGGCGTCGTTCGAACGGAAATGGCGCAGCTCCGGCGCGCCGTGGCCTTAGAACGCCGGCTGGAGGGGATTAGAGACACATCGACAGTCGCTGCTCGCCGTATGACGTTGCTCGCAAATCGTCTCCCTGAGGAGGCATGGCTCACGTCTCTCACCTGGAGCGAGCGCGGCTTTGACCTGGACGGACGCGGCGTGGGCATTCGCAGCGTCGCGAAGGCGCTACGTGCCTATTCAGGCACTCGCCTGATGGCCGTGCGCGCACCCACGGACACGGCCTCACGGATCCTCGATTTTCGCTTGCACTTGCCGGCGCAATAAATGCGGCTTGCCTGGTGGATCTCGATCGCCCTTTCGATGTGCGCGTATATCGGTGTGATCACACCGGCTCACCGCGCTATTGCTGGGTTTGAGTCGAAGGCACGCTCTCTGTACGACTCGGCGAATCGCGACGAGCGCCTAATCGAACATGCGCGCGAGATAAGAGATGACGAGCGTCGAGCGGAGCGTATGATCGCGCAGGTGGGCGGAAACGGTGGGACAGATGCGCTGCTCGAGATGCTGGATCGGGAGAGTGCGAAGTGCCACGTTCTGATAAGCGGCGTCACACCGACCGCTGACGAGGCCGGCACAGCTCAACTGGACCCGCTACGCTCGACGCTTCTCACGATCGATCTGGAAGGAAGATTCTCAGGCATCCTTGCGCTTCTCAACCGCCTCGGGGAAGCTGCGCCCCTCGTCAGCGTCGACACGATTGCACTTACACCGGCGCGGACTGTCGCAAGCGGCTCTCCGATTCTCCACGCGACCCTTGGCATACAGCTCTACGCACTCATGGCAGACCGGCAGAAGGGAAGACCTGATGAGAGCTCTCGCGCTCCACGATAATCAACGTGGCGTCATGTTTCGCTGGGGAATGTTGACTGCCGTCGCCGCGTGCGCACTCGCACCCCTCTGCGGCGAGAGCTCGATGCAACCGACAAGACCGAATTCCGCTCATGCGTCGGCCGTGCTGACAGCGTCGCAGCCTTCACGCATGGGGCCACTTGCACTCGTGCGCGATCCTTTTGTCCCGCAAGCGGCGGAGCTTCCTCAGGGCGTTGTCGTGCGCGCGGTCGTGTTGGGCACGGCACCGCACGCCCTTGTCGAGCTCGGAGGGGAGACGGTCCTCGTCGGTGTCGGCGACACAATTGGCGGCGTGCCGGTGGTTGCCATAGACGATCGCGGGGTGCGGTTGGCCGATGGCACGCTACTGCACTTCGAGGAAAGCGGGCTGTGAGGCGGCTCTTCTTGGCGCCGCTCTTGCTCGTTCTTCTCGCCGCGGACAGCCTACCGAATCCCAAAGTCTCTCTGGACGTGAGGGGCGCGTCGATTGATGACGTGCTGGCATTGCTGGCGAAGGAGTCAGGCGCGAACGTGGTGGCCGACCGGTCGATTCGGCAGGAGCACGTTACACTGCGCCTTGTCGGCGTGCGTTTTCTCGATGCACTACAGATTCTCGCATCGTCGCATGGGCTGGTTGTCGAGCGGCACGGAAACGTGCTCATCGTGGGAACGCCGGAGTCGATGAACCGCAGTGGCGATGCTGGAGAAGATGGGGTGTCGACGACGGTCCTTCAGCTCCAACACGCGTCCCCGGAGGACGTGAGCAAAGCATTGCTTGCGGTGCTACCTGCTGGTACGATCGCAACCCCCGATCAGCAGCTGGGTGCGGTTGTCGTCACCGCAGACGCGACGACGCTCGGCCGGGCAAAAACGATTGTAGCAGCGCTCGACGAAACACCGCCCGTCGTACTGAGCAGGTACCACTCCCAGGCGTATCGCTTACGCTATACGCGTGCCGACGACGTCGCCAAGGAGCTAAAGGAGTTGCTACCGGACGGCACATTTGTTGCCGACGAGGAGCAGAACGCGGTGGTTGTAACGGGAGACGACGAAGCACAAAACGCAGCCTCGCGCGCGATTGGGAACCTCGATGTGGCCGGACCCGAGGTGCTGCTCGAAGTTCGAGTTGCAGATGTCACACCGCAGAACGACAGTACGAACGTGGGTCTCGAGTTCGGCGGGGTCGTGCAAGGAACGCAGACGTCGGGCGCGACCGAGTATGCGTTCACCGGAGGCAGTCTCTCGGTGAATGTCACGCTCAACGCGCTCGTGAGCAAAGGGCAGGCGCAGATTCTGGCAACGCCGCGTCTGGTGACGCTGAATGGTAAGGAGGCGGACCTGCTGATCGGCGAAACGTACCCCGTCGTCTACAGTACGTCGGTCCTTGGAGGCGAGAACGTGCAGTTCGTGGACGTCGGCGTGAAACTACGTTTGACGCCGATTATCGGTCCAGACGGCACCGTTACCGCAGAGCTGCATCCTGAGTACAGCGAGATCGAAGGGTTCACATCAACCGGCTATCCGATCATCACGAATCGCAAGGTCGACTCCACTCTCCGAGTGCGCGATGGCCAGACGATTGTGCTCGGAGGACTCCTGCGCGATACATCGAGCGTCACGGTGCAGAGCCTGCCGTGGCTTAGCGACATTCCGATTATCGGCAAGCTCTTTCAGAACAAGCAGACTGCGCGCGAGCGTGACGAGATCGTCTTCCTCATCACACCGCACATCGTGGATCCGCAGGCCCCTCCCTCGAAGTAGCGTAAGCCGCCGTGGATGAAGACGGACGCAGTCATCGTCGGCGCGGGTGCTGCCGGTTTGGTCGCCGCACGCGAACTCAGCGCGGCGGGAAGAGGCGTGCTGCTGCTCGAGGCGCGCGATCGCGCGGGGGGACGCATGCTAACGATCCGCGATCCCCGCGCAAATGGGCCGGTCGAGCTCGGCGCTGAGTTCGTCCACGGCAGCCACGAGCTCATGCTGAGTCTTCTGGAAGCCGCGGGCATCCCGCGTCAGGAGCGCCCGGATGACGACGACGATGAGGATTGGCTCCAAGAGAAGAAAATCGGCGAGCTCCTGAAGCACGTCGGCAACCTCGGCGAGGACATGAGCCTCGCGGCGTACGCCAAGCGTTATGCGGTCGATCCCGCGATGCAGGATGTTGCAGATGGAATGCTGGGGTATGCGGAGGGCTTCGATGCAGCGGATCCGCAGATCATCTCGGTCCGGGCCTTCGCGCAAGAGTGGTGGAGCGACGCGAGCATTCGCGGCAGCGGCTCGCGCCTGCCGGACGGCTACGGCCCGCTCGTCGATTTCATGCTGCGCTCGCTCGGAAGAACGACAGTGCATTTTCGCAGCGTCGTCGAGCGCATCGAGTGGAAACGCGGAGCGGTCACGGTGCACACCGCGCGCGACGGAACTCGAGAAACGCACGCCGCGCAACGAGCGATCGTCACCGCGCCGTTGCCCGTCGTGCAAAAGCACATCATCTTCGATCCGCCGCTGCCGAAGAGTACGCAGGAAGCGCTACGCCTACTCGTGATGGGTCCCGTCTATAAGGTGGTGATGATCATCGATGAAACGGTGCTTTCGGGAGTCGAGTTCGTGCACCACGACGATGCGCCGTTCCCGACGCTGTGGCACAGTCTCCCGAACGCGCGAACGCTCACCGCATGGGCTGGAGGGCCGACGGCGGATCGCCTGCGCGGCCTCTCACACGAAGAGATCATCAGGGCGGCGGTGGAGTCGGGGCAGCGCGCGCTCGGCACGAGCCTGGAGAGCACCCTCGAGAACGCCTATCTGCACGATTGGCAGCGCGATCCGTTTGCGCTCGGTGCGTACAGCTATGCGGCCGTCGGAGGCCTCGATGCGCGCGACGAGCTCGCGACGCCCATCGAGGAGACGCTCTTCTTCGCAGGTGAAGCGTGCGCGGGCGACGGATTCGGCGGCACCGTTGCCGGCGCGCTCGACACGGGTCTGCGCGCCGCGCGTGAGGCTCTACGCCTCTAGTCTAGCGCGGTGTACGTGCACGACGCTCCAGCTCCGCTTGCCTCTCGCAGTTGGGCGAAGTTGATGGTGCACACGACGGAGGAGGCGCCCTCATAGATCGTGCCGGCTGCGCCTTCTCCGCGGATGCCCGCCTCGTCCATCGTTGCGTAGAGCTCGTTTGCCGCCCGACCGTTGAGCGAGACGGTCTTCGTCCCGAAGGTCAGCGTGCAGCCGCGCTGCGTGATTGCGACGTCGCTCACCCGGCAGAGAATCTTCGTAGCGCGGACGACGATCGTGTACGCGGAGGGCGTGCTCGGGACGCTGCCGTTGAGGACCTGCGCCATCCGGTATTTCTGCGTCGTCGTGAGAAGCGGCGACTGCTGTGCAATCAAGGCCGACAGGGCGAGCGCTCCGGAACCGTAGAGAGTCATAATGCAATCCCTATTCTAGCATCGGAGCAGATTCCGCTGCCGTTGACACTACGTGATACGATATATTACGTGGCACGTAATAATCTGCCCGAGCCGGCGCTCCTCGTACTTGCGGCACTCGCGGCCGGGCCCAAACACGGCTACGCGATCATCAACGAGATCGAAGGCCAGACCGGGCGTCGTCTTGGGCCTGGAACGCTCTATGGGATCATCGCGCGACTAGAGAGGAGCGGCTGCATCGCGGCGCTCGACGTCGAAGAGCGCGGCCGCCGGCCCTATCGCATCACGCCGGCGGGGCGGCGCGCCTTCGACGAGCAGATGCGCTCCCTCCAGCACTATCAGCGCGCGCTGCGGACCTTGGCGAGCCGATGACGGCTCGGAGCGCTCGAATCCTGACGAGTCTTTACGCGCGCGACTGGCGCGCCCGATACGGTCCGGAGTTTGAAGCGTTGCTTCGCGAGATGCCCGCGACGCCTGCAATCGCAGCCGACGTCCTTGCCAACGCCGTCGCGACACGCCGGCGCGAGCTCATGTTTGCGGCCGTCATCGTACTCACCCTCGTCGGGCTTGGATCGGCGTCACAGGCATGGCGGAGCGGTGCACGCGTCGCCGTGCGGTACTCGAGCGTACCCGTTTCGGACTCGTGCCGCACCTATTCGAGCACTACCGCGAATGGCTGGATTGCGCGGCGGCAATGCACGGATTGATCCCGCTGTTTGCGGCGGCCGTGGCCATGCTCACGCCCACGGCCGCGCAGTCGGCGTCGGTACCCTTTACGCTGATAGACAATCGCATCGTCGTCGAAGCTCGGATCGACGGTACCGGCCCCTTTGCGATGATCGTCGATACGGGCTCGAGGAGCCTCGTCGTGACGCCCGCGGTCGCGCAGGCGCTCGGGCTTCGGACGGTTGGGGCCGGTTTTGCAACCGGTGCGGGCAGCGGGCGCGCCGCGCTGCAGTCGACGCGCGTGCCGGCGGTGCAGCTCGGTGCGTTGACGTTTCGCGGTCTCGATGCAGACGTTATCGACCTGAGCCCGATTCGGCGCGCATTCGGCTTTCCTCGGCTCGACGGCATCGTCGGCTACAGCATTCTGCGTCGGCTGCGCGTCGAGGTGAACATGGACGCCGGCGCGCTGACCTTCTCTCGCGTTCCCATCGCAGCGCCATCGACGGCGACGACGACACCATTGACGGTCGACGATGACGGGCTGATGCGCATTCGTGCCGCAGTCGACGGCGTCGACGGCAGCTTCATCATTGACACCGGCGATCGCTCTTCCCTCACGCTCCTTCGAGGCTTCGCTACGCGGTATGGCTTTTACGACGATGCGCCCGTTCGCGACGTCGTCACGGGTATCGGCGTCGGCGGACCGATCTACAGCGATGTGCTTCGCACCACAGTCTCGCTCTTCGGTGCGACTATGCCGCACGTGCTATCGCGCGCCTCGCGCGATCGCGGAGGCGTGTTTGCCACGGGATCCGACGCAGCGAGCGTCGGAAATGGTCTGCTCAAGCGTTTCAACCTCATCTACGATTATCCCGGCAGCACGATCGTTGCCTGGCCGAGCCGCTACGCCACGAAGAGCGATGCATACGTGCGCCTAACGCTCGTCGGCGGTGTTTTTCACCGCGAGAGCGTCGAGCCGGATCCAACCATCGTTACCGCTCAGGCACCGCTGCCGCGTCACGCCGTCCTGGGCGCTGCCGTCGTGCAGCGTAGCGCCGGCGTTACGGTGAGCGCCGTCCTTGCGGGGTCAGCCGCAGCCGCCGCTGGAGTGTCGGCGGGCGACGTTATTGTCTCTGTTGGAGGACGACCGATCGCGAACGTGGCGGAGTTTCTTCGTAGCGTGCACGTGCTTCATGCAGGACAGGATGTATCGCTGCGCCTCGCGCGCAACGGCGTCCTTGTGACACTTCCGGTAACCCTCGGCGCGCCGCTGGACGAGCACGACGACGGTGTTACGACGCTCTACGAGAGCGTCATGGTTGACGACTCAATACGGCGTACGCTCCTGACGGTGCCGCAGGAGATCGGCGGGCGAAGACCGGCCGTGCTCCTCATGGGCGGCATCGGGTGCTACTCGATCGACGTCGCATCGAGTGCGCAGGATGCGTACACGCACCTCGCGCATGACCTAACGCGCTCGGGCTTCGTCACAATGCGCATCGAGAAGAGCGGCGTCGGCGACAGCCAAGGTCCACCGTGTGCGGCGGTCGACTTCGATGCCGAGCAGCGCGGGTACCAGGCGGCGCTCGACGCACTGATGGGCGATGTGCACGTGGATCCAGCACACGTCTATCTCCTCGGTCACAGCATCGGCAGCGTCATTGCGCCGCGCTTGGCGCTCACCAACCACGTTGCCGGCGTCATCGTAGCCGAGGCGATTGGCCGCGACTGGCCGGAATACGAGATTCGTAACCTGCGCCGCCAGCTCGAGCTTGCCGGCGAGTCGCCGTCACTCGTCGACGCGGCGTTGCTCGAGAAAGCGCAGTGCATGCAGGAACTGCTCTACGAGGAACGCCCGGAGAGCGACATCGAGAGCATCATGCCGTCGTGCGCGACGCACAATCGTATCTACCCGACGTCGGACGCGTATGTTCAGCAGGTTGCGCACCTGAACATCATCGCGCCGTGGGAGGGGGTGGCAGTCCCAGTGCTGGCCGTTTATGGGACGGCCGACTTCGAAACGGAGCTTGCCGACCACGAGCGGATCGTCGAGGCTGTCAACACGGCGCATTCGGGAGCAGCGACGCTGCGCGTGCTACCGGACATGAGCCATCTGCTCGGACGCGCGACCCTCGCGTCGGCCTTCAGCCAGGGGAATGCCGGCGAAGTGTACGACAGCGATCTCAGTACCACCGTCATCAGATGGCTGGGCCAGCTGGTCAAGTCAGCTCCTTCGTCGCAGGCGCGGTAACAAGGCCGCGCAGGAAGTCAAGTTCGATGCGAAGGCGAGTGTTTTCCTCAGCGCGCTCGGCATTGGTCACGTGATCGTAGGCGACCGCCGCACGCTGCATGAAGCGCTCGAGCACAGCCTGCTCGTTCGGATCGATATCTGAGGCGTTGACGTGCGCTCCGAATAGGGCGAAGCCGGTCATGTCCTGTCGGACGCACATGGGGACGGCGAAGGCCGGTGCAGCAGCCCCGTGCGGAAAATCCGCGCGCCCTGAGAGGAACGGGCCCGCGGTAACGCCGCGTTTTTGCGCTTGCAGGTCGAGTATCAAGGGATCATCGACGTCCAGGTCCTGAGCCTCGCGCTCGGTCCATCCGGCGGCGCGAGCCCGGGAGAATGCATCGCTTTCGCGCCGGAAAACGGCGACGGAGCTCAGGCGTAGCGCTCGCGCGCTCTCTTCGACGATAAGGCGATCGAGCGCATGGAGCGAATCGGCGTACATCATCGCATTGCCGACGCGCTCGAGGTGCCGCTCCGCCTCGTGCACGGAGCGGAAGACGTAGCGATCGACGAGCGCATCGATAAAGGTGTGCAGGCGTTGGATGGCAAGGCCAAGCCCGAGCGCCCCGGCAACTTCCACGACGACGCCGAAGCTCTCGAGACGCTTTGCCACCGCCCAGTCGAGGAGAATGAGCAATCCGACCCCGACCGACGTGAGCAGCCCATAGACGAGCGCGCGATTGAGGAAGAAGCGGATGTCGATCACGCGATGCTTGAGGATCGCGTACATGACGGTGATCGGAACGAGGATGTTGGACGTCTGCAGGATGTTGGTGAGCCAAATCGGTATGAAGACGCCGCTTGTGAAGAGCGCGTTGTAGATGCCGAATCCGCCGTAGCCCAAGATGAAGCCGCACACGACCCACACGACCCGCGGGCGCTCCTGCGGCGTCGCGTGGAGCAGCGTTGCGACAAAGGCCAAAACGCCGACCAGATAGCCCAACGGTACGATAGCATCGTAGACTATCGTGCTAACGCTGACCGCGCCCGGCAGAAGCAAGCTGGGACCGATACCGCCGTAGAGGGCCGCGAGCAGCAAGGGCGGAGAGAGCCATAGCACATCGCGCTCGGTGAATCTCTTCCAGCGCGTGAGAGTATTCGATGGAAAGCGGAGCGCGAAGATGATAAATGCAACTAAACCCGCGATCGGCAGTACATTGAACCACGCGGATTGAGCAACCTGAAGCGGCGTGGGAGCCAACGCTTCTGCGGTAACCGAGCCGTCCACGGCGCTCAGGCCGTAGATGAAGAAGGCCCAGGTGAGAACACCCGGGCGGAGCAGCACCAGCGCCATGACGATGATGCCGAAGGCGATCTGCGAGAGGATCAGGACGACGTCGCTCGCATTATCGGCGAGCGTCCGAGCGTGGAGCTTTGAGACGAGCGTTACGTGCTTGAGACTCGCGCCGTGCACAAACGCGAACGTTGCCGCGACCCCGTCTCGCTCAGCGTTGTAAATCATAAAGATCGATCGCCGGTCTTGCGGCAGCATCGCGGCGAAGTCGATGATGTCTCCCACGCGTACGCCCGCCTGGGCCGCGGAACCGCCCGGTGTAACGCTCGTGACGGTGGCCGTGGTGCGGCTCGTGACGGCCTCGGTCATGCCGTAGTTCGCAAACGGGTGCCACGGCAGCACGAGGTCCGGTGCCGTAAAGGCGATCACAAGCGTCGTCAACCCAACGACAATAACCGTGCGGAGCTGAGACCTCACACACCCTTATTCGAGAGGCTGGGCAGATTCCCGCGCCCGCGCGGCGTATCCCGGGGTTCCCGCGAGAGGTGCGCTCGCTTCCCGGCTTCGAACACGCCCATACTGCGCCATAATCACCAACTCTTCAAAAAGGTCCACATATGACTTGGGAAATCGTTTCTGCCATTGGATCGCTACTCGCAGGCGTCGTTCTTCTCGTCGCCTCTATCGCCGCCGTGTTGCAGCTACGGCACCTGCGGCTCTCGAATCAGATGACCGCGTACTTTCACGTTATGGAAAGGCTCTACTCTCCAGAGTTCGTCGAAGCGAGGCAGTCATTGGAGTCACTCGACCTTCGCGATCCCGCCACGCTCGATAGCATCATAGCCGAAAACAGCCTGGAGAATCACCACGTGCGGATCATTGGAAACCTTTTTCAGAGCGTGGCGCGTCTCATGAACTTTGGAGTACTCGACGAGGATCTCTTCAACCCGATCGCGGCTCTTGCGGCCAGTACGTGGAAGTCGCTCAGACCGTTTGCCTACGAATACCGTAAGCGGCATGGCATGCCGCTTTGGGGAGATATGGAATATCTCACCTTCCGCTACGCCACCGGCCGTTCGAAATTTACCTTACGGCCTTGGGCCGCTGACTTCTGCGAACGGATAGGAGTCGAGGGGTATCCCCAAACGGCTGCAAGCCTCGCCTCCGACGCTCTTATGCCGGAACAGCCGAAGGCAGTGGCGAGCGGTGCCTAGTCACTTGAGCTTCATGGCAGCAATGACCACTTCGTCTGCGTCACGCAAGAGCACGTCATGGAGCTCGAAGCCGGCAGTATCGAGCAGCGATATCCAGCCGGCGACAGTCATGCCGACGTCGATCGGATTGGAGGCGCGGGCCCAAAGCGCGACGGGGTTATAGCCTAGAATCGTGGTCGCTCGTGACCAGAGGCGTTGCCAGTTGTCCCTCGTATAGCGTTGCGGTAGGGCAGCGGACCATGATTCGATCCCGGGTGCGAACGGGTTTTCCGCGGAGACCGGTTCCGCCAGCAGAAATACCCCGCCGGCGCGAAGCAGACCGTGGACGTCTTGGATCAAGCGTTCGGCGCCGGTAGCGTTGAACTGATGCAGCGCGTTCGCAGTCGCGACGACGTCGTAATCCCTGGAGACGTCCGCTTTCCATCCCGCACCGTTGATATCTCGTACGACGATCTTACCGGGGATCCCGGAGCGCCGGTTCAGCTGAGCGCATAGAGCGGCGAGAAACGGGTCGCGATCGATGCAATCGACCCGGGCGTTGGGATACTCGTGGACGATGGCTCTCCCTACGTCGCCCGGACCACAACACAGGTCCAAAGCGCTAATGGCGTTCTCTCGGGGAAACGGAAGGCTCGAGGCCATCAACCGAAGCCCGCGAGCCTTGATCTCTCCTCCCTGCTCTGCGTGCCACAGGCCTAGCAGCTCATCGACGTGGTCCGCGATTCTCGCTTCGATCTCGGCGTGGGTAATTGGCGGCGCTTGCATCGGTACCGTCCTTCCGGGATCATGCTAGCACGCAGCGCGGCGCGCCGGCTTGTACGTATTTGACCGGTCGGCGTGCCGCCTCTCAGACCGTGTCGGTTGTACGCTGCACGAATGCCGTCGGCGTGAGCCCTGCGAAGTCTCGGAACTCCCTTATAAAGTGCGGCTGGTCGAAGTATCCGCAGCGTGCGGCGATATCGGCCCATGGGAGCGCTCCGCCCCACGAAGCATTGCCGCTCATGCTCTCGAGGTAGGGCGTGCTTCCGGAATCGTGCTCTCTACTGCGTCCGAACGCGTTGAGCGCGCGCACCGCGAGGTTGAAGCGGAACAGCCTGGCGACCTTTTTCGGGGCCAAGCCCACACGATTCCGAAACTGCTTGATGAGGTGCCGCTGACTGCACCCGGCTTCGGCTGCGATCGAGCTCACTGCGATGCCGTTGCGTGCACCAGAAAGACTGCTCCACGCCCACGCCGCAACATCGGGCTTAGCGGCGTGCAGAACACGTTCGGCGATAATATGTTCGGCGATATCGAAGCGATCGCTCCAGTTCTCGACTGCATGCAAGCGCGTCATGAGAAGAACGGATAGCCGTGGGTCGATCGCGGCCAGGTCGACGGATTGACTTGCGATGAGGTGCATTGGCGTACGAAGGAAAAAGTGCGCACCGAGCGGCGTGAACCGCACCACCATGAAACGGCGTTCTCCGGCAGCCTGCGTGATCCGATAGCGGTCGTGAAGTCCGGCGACCCACGCGCCGTCACGAGAGATCCAGCCGTCCTGCTCGCCCGAGACGAGCTGTCGATGCGGGGAAGCGAAGTTCACGACAAGGGAAACTTCGGTTGACGGTAGATGCCGTTCGAGGACGGGGCTTGGGAGATAACTGCTGCTCCCAACAAACCCGTGTATATAGGCCCGCAGGCAAGGATCGGCGCTGCGCTGGAGCGTTCGCCAGGTCCCAAGAGTGGAAGTGTGCTCGTGTACCTGCACCGGTTCCCGCATTCCGGCGGATCGGATTTTCATCCTGCCGAAGGGCTTAACCTATCGAGCGGTGAGGCGAGTGCCGGCAACAGCAATGCGTACGATGTAGCAACGCTCTGCGCCACGTCGACCAATGCGCGTAACTCGTCGGGAAGGTACTCGGTATGATCGCGTTTGGGCCCGCAGGCGATTGCCCCGACGACGTCACGCCGAACCGCGAGCGGAATGATCATCCAATGCCGTAGCGACGACACCTCGCTGACGAAGGGGCGCTGGCGCTCCAAAAGCTGCAGCACGACCCGGTCGCTACGTTCCAATCGCGCGACACCGGCCCCGTGCGCACGCACGAGCGCGCGGTCTTCGGCGATGTAAACGGCGATGTCATCCGCGTCAATCGAGCTCGCAATCGCCTCGTAGGTGACACGGAGTAGTTCCGAGCGAGTTTGGATCAAGTCGGCCTCGCGCGCAAAGCTTTCGAGCAGCTGCAAGCGTTGGATGCGCTCGCGGAAGAGGATGCCGTTGACCCAGTGCTCGACCTGAGAGTGGACGGCACGCAGATAGACGCCGATGACGATTGCAAGCGCGAAACTCAGGAGCGGTGGAGCAATCCCCCGCCAAAACCCGCTAAAGACGACGTCGGAGAGCCTGCCGGCGACCCACTCGGCGCCCACGAACGAGCCGAGAATGAGGATCGAGAGCACCGCATAGATTGCCGAGCGCGTGACGACGAAATTGAGATCCAGAATGCGATGGCGAAGCGTCGCGTAGATCGGGCCGAGGAGCGTGAAGCTTTGCAGGAGATAGGCGACCCAGAAGAGCCAAGCGGGCCCGTTGACGATATAGGCGTCGATTGCGGAAAGCGCGGAACCGATGAACCACCCGATCAGCGTCGAGACGAACCACATCGAGCGCATGCGCTGCTCGGCCGGTGCCGCTTGAGCGACCGCCCAGAGCGCAACCGCCACGGCGAAACTCGCTACGCATGCCGCGGCGTAGAGCACCGTTACGAGTACGGACGCGAGCAGCGGGAAAAACACGGCAAGCGTTATCCCGGTGGAACCTTCGACTCCGGCAACGAGCGCGATGACGAGGACGGCCGCGACAAACAGCGGCGTGCGGCTTCGAATCCCACCCGGCAAGAGCGCCGCTGCCCAGATCGCGACGTACGACGTTGCGGTTTCGAAGACGAGACCGCCGACGGAGCCAATGGCGAACGAGAGAGTCGGCGTCGGTGCGCTGTATGCGAAGTCGGTGAATACTGTACCAACTTCTTCGACGATGGCGAGCCATACGACCATGCGCGCGAGTGGGACGGTGCCGGCGCGCATCATGACGATGATGCCGAAGGCGGCCTCGAGGATGACGAGGACGAGGTCGATCCAACGTGGCGGCGGCGGCACGCCGGCCGGAACGACCACCGTGACACTCACTGCGCGCCCGGCGCGGAGAATGGGAACGTGAATCGTTGATCCCGTCGCTGCGCCGGAAAAGTACAGGATACGGTCGTGCGGAGTCGTCGCCGGGACGTCGAGCTCGTCGCCATCGCGAACGGGAATTGCGGCGGGCGACGGAACGGCGACGATGAGATGCGCGTGCGTTCCGTCGGAGTGCACGTCGAAGAGCCCGATGGTATATCGGTCGGGCGTGACCGCGTTATACAGCGCCCAAAGAGCGCAGGCAATGCTGATGAGGACGACGACAACACGCGCCGGACCGCTCATTCGATCATCTTTTGACTGTGCTGTGACAGGGCCTGCGCTAAGTGCGGATGTTTACTGGGAAGGAGGGCATGTTCCAGGCCCGGGATATTCCCGTGGAAGGAGACGCCTTGAGAAAGATCAGGATCATCGAACACATCTCGCTGGACGGAGTGATTCAAGCCCCGGGCGGGCCGAAAGAAGATGGCGACTATCCTTACGGCGGATGGGCTGTGCCATATGCCGACCAGGCTGCGGGAGAGGCGATTAACGCGGCGCACGGCAAGGTTTTCGATCTGCTGCTGGGCCGGCGGACCTACGATATCTGGAGCGACTATTGGCCGAAAGAGGACGGTCCGATGGCGAACTCTCTGAACGCGGCGACGAAGTACGTCGCGACCCACAGGCCGGAGAGTCTTGGGTGGGGGCCGGTCGAGAATCTTGGACCGGAAGTCGTCGCGGGCATCCGGCGCATCAAGGCAAAGAGCGGGCCGGACGTGATTGTCTGGGGCAGCTCGACACTGACACCGGTGCTGCTCGAACACCGGCTTGCTGATGAGGTCTTGCTGCTCGTCTGTCCGGTCTTGCTGGGCACCGGTAAGCGGTTCTTTTCGGATGCAGCCCCGCCGCGCGAACTCGCGCTGGTTAGCACGAAGGCCGCGTCCTCGGGCGTCGTCATCAGCACCTACACGCCGGGCGGGCATGTACGAACCGGCTCGTTCGACGAGGAGCCCGCGTAAACGTCTACTGCCTACCTATGAGGACAACCCTGCCAGCAGCAAGGTCGGCGCATGCCATGACGCATCTTATCGAGCCCGACCACTATGCGGCGTTTCCTCGTCTCGGTTTTCTTGGCGGACGTAACCCAGCAGATCCACTCATTGCGTGCGAGCGGCGTGATATCCGCCCACAAGCGCTTCGCGAGTGAATCAGACTCTATTGCCTTGCGAAAATCCGCCGGCAGTCGATGCGGTACGTACTGGTTTGGGCTCTCTAGCTGGAGCGTCACGTCGACTCCCTGTAGAAGGTGGCTTGCCGATAAAGCTGGCATGTAGGACGCAGCTCGCGAGCAATCGGACGTGTCTTTTGCGCAGCCCCGATCGCAACCTCTGGAGAAATCATCTATAGGGATCCGCCGATGTGTTGTTCTGCGCTTGGACAGAAGAGTGTGATCGCTGGTTTGCGTATCCAGGCACCGTGCTGATGCGGGACGAAGTCGACGAAGTTTACGCCGACCTAAGCTAGCATGAATCTTTTCGGCCTTGGGCCCGTATAGCCGCCACAGGCGTCATCTGGGCGGTGTGGCCCGCATCGGTCCCGGTGCCCTTACGGTGGAACCGCCGACTGCCCGCAAAGTAAGTTTTCCACAGCGAGGGAATATCGCGGCAACATCCGTATGGTAGGGTTTCCCAATGGAAGCGCTGCAGGTGCGGATGGATGGGCTCGAAGCGTCGCTTGCTGGGCTTCAAAGGTCCGTGCAAGATCTCACCGAGATCGTCATAGCCGGCTTCGACCGCTTCGAGACGCGCTTTCAGCACGTCGACGCTCGGTTCGATGGTATCGACGCTCGCATCGCTGAGATGGATTATCGCCTGAACGACCGCAACGACGAGCTTGACCAGCGACTGGGCGGACGCATAGACGCGCTCGACCAGCGCTTCGGTGCACGCATAGACGAGCTCGACCACCGGCTCGGCGGGCGCATAGACGAGCTCGACCAGCGACTCGGTGGACGTATAGACGAGGTCAAGGAACACTTAGGCGGACGCATCGACGAGGTCAAGGAGCACTTAGGCGGACGCGTCGACGAGCTCGATCAGCGACTCGGCGGACGCTTCGACGATCTGCGTGATGAAATGCGTCGAGGATTCGCCGGTGTCAACGTACGACTGCGAAAGCTGGAGCGCCCAAGCCCGAAGCGCCACCGATAACGGAATCCGAGTGAGTCAGAATTTGATGCCATTACAGGAGGCGAGAACATGACATCCGACGCACAAGCCTGGGCGCACGCTTGGAACAGCCACAAGATCAGCATCGTGCTGAGCATCCTAGCCAAAGACGTGCAGATACAACAGCCGGAAAATCCGAAGCCGCTCGACTACAGAGGCGCGCGGGGGTTCTTCTCGATGATCTTCACGGCATACCCAGACTTTCACGTCGAGGTGCGGCAATGGATTGCGCAGGGTGACTCGGCCGTTTCGATCGAGCAGGTTACTGGGACGTGGAGTGGACCCTTCGTCGATCCCGCAACGGGGAAGAGCACCCCGGGAAACGGGCGCCGGTTCGACCATCCGGGTGCTATGGTAATCCATTACGACGCTGAGCATAAGATCGATCGCATCCAAATCATTTGGGATCAACTTCTCGTGGACCGCCAACTCGGTATCACGCCGAAGTGATCCCTTAGTGCGTCCGAATCGTTACTTTAACGAAATACGTTAGCTACAGCCGCTCGTCGCACCGCACGAATCGCACTTCTCGCAGCTCCCGTTGCGGACCATCGTGAGCTGACCGCACTCGGGACACGCGTTGCCGGTGTAGCCCTTTGCGCGCGAGGCAGTGATCTGCTCGGTACGCGGCGCGGTCGCAACTCCGGTGGTGGCCGAGAGGCGCGAGGCAACCTGGGCCTGC
Source organism: Vulcanimicrobiota bacterium (assembly GCA_030041225.1). Lineage (GTDB taxonomy): Bacteria > Vulcanimicrobiota > Vulcanimicrobiia > Vulcanimicrobiales > Vulcanimicrobiaceae > Tyrphobacter. The sequence goes on from JASHOG010000130.1 coordinate 35,793, forward strand.
GTGCTTTCTTCTGAAACCACGTGTGTCGGCGGCGCGCCGACGTGAAAGTGCTCGCTCACCGGATGGAGCCGCTCCGTGTCGCCGGCGGGACGTACCCTGACTTCTCCCGCTTCCTCGGCGACGTACTCCTCTTCGGCCGCCTCGGTCTCGGGGCCCATCGCATCCATCTCCATCGACGGCTGCACGTGGGCAAGGTCGTAGCGCCCGAGATATGCGACGGCGAGCTCACGGAAGATGTAGTCGAGGATCGAGGTCGCCATCTTGATGTTATCGTGGCCGACGACCGGGCCGTTCGGCTCGAAGCGCGTGAAGGTGAAGGCCTCGACGAACTCCTCGAGCGGCACGCCATGCTGCAAACCAAGTGAGATTGCGATCGCGAAGTTATTCATCAACGAGCGGAAGGCCGCACCTTCCTTGTGCATGTCGATGAAGATCTCGCCGAGCTGACCGCCTTCGTACTCGCCCGTGCGCAAATAGACTTTGTGCCCGCCGACGATCGCTTTCTGCGTGTAACCACTGCGACGCTCGGGGAGCCGCCGGCGTTTTGCGATGTAGCGATAGACGATGCGTTCGGCGATCTGCAGCGGCTGCGCAAACGGTTGCTGCGTCGCCGCTGCGCTCTCTTCGATTGGCCCCTCGCCGCCGAGATCGTAGCTCGCGGCAAGCGGTTGTGAGAGCTTCGACCCGTCGCGATAGAGAGCGACCGCCTTGACCATGCGCTCCCAGGAGTAGCGGTACGCCTGTTTCACGTCATCGATCGTCGAGGTCTGCGGAAGGTTGATCGTCTTCGAGATCGCCCCGCTGATCGAGGGCTGCGCGGCAGCGAGCATATCGACGTGCGCGAGCGGCCGGATGAAACGCGTGCCGTACTTGCCGCAGGGCGTTGCGCAATCGAAGACCGGCAGGTGCTCGTCTTTGAGATAGGGCGCGCCTTCGAGCGTCATCCGCCCGCAGGTGTGCGCCGACGCCTCCTCGATCTGCTGCGGCGAGAAGCCGAGGCCGTCGCGCAGAACGGAGAAGCTCCAGTCGCCGAGCTGCTCCTCAGTCAGACCGAGCTTGGTCGTGCAGAACTCGTCGCCGAGCACGAACCGATTGAAGGCAAAGGGTAGCTCGAATGCGGTCGGCAGCGCCGCCTCGACGCGCGCGAGCGCTGCGTCGTCGAAACCCTTCGCGCGTAACGTGGCGCGATTGACGTGCGGGGCCCCTTCGAGCGTCTCCGTGCCTTTCGCGTAGGTCTCGATCGCCGCGATCTGCTCTTCGGCATAGCCGAGGCGCCGCAACGCGTGGTCGACGGACTCATTGACGATCTTGAAATAGCCGCCACCGGCGAGCTTCTTGAACTTGACGAGCGCGAAATCCGGCTCAATTCCCGTCGTGTCGCAGCCCATAACCAGAGCGATGGTACCGGTAGGTGCGATGACGGTCGTCTGCGCGTTCCGGAATCCGGCCACTTCGCCCGTCGCGAGTGCCTCGTCCCACATCGTGCGCGCGAGTTGCCAGATCGACTGCGTAAAGAGCGTCGGTCGCTGCGTGGCCGGCGTTATCGTCAGCCCTTCATACTCGCTTACTTCAGCCTGATACGCAAAACGGCGATGATTGCGGATAACGCGCAGCATGTCGTCGGCGTTTACGCGATAGCGCGGGAACGCTCCCAGCTGCTGCGCCATCTCCGCCGAGCAACGATACGCTGCACCCGTCATGAGCGACGTGATCGCAGCGCACCAATCGAAGGCCTCGGGTGAGTCGTACGGCAGGCCCATACGCATGAGCAGCGTGCCGAGATTCGCATAGCCTAGTCCCAGCGTTCGGAAATCGTATGACTTCTGTGCGATGACGCGGCTCGGGAACTGCGCCATGAGCACGCTGATCTCGAGCGTAAACGTCCAGATACGGCACGCCTCCGCAAAGCGCTTCGCATCAAACTCACCTTGCTCGTTTTCGAATGTAACGAGATTCAAGCTGCTGAGGTTGCAGTTATGCGCGATCAAGCCTTCGGCGATGACCGAACGCGTGGCGGGCTCGATGACGTCGTAAACCATCGAAAGGCCGTCGGGGACGACTGAGACGACCTTTGGAGCGCGCGGGTTCTTCAGTGCTCCGTTGAAGCTCTTGGAAAGTATCCCGTTGGCTTTTTGGTGCTTATCCGCGGAACAGGGGAACCCGATGAGTGTAAGATACTTTCGCGCTTGCTGGTTGTAGATGCGCAGTTGTCCCTGGGGATTCTTGCGGCCGTTGGGATGCATCCAACTGATACGTGACGTGATGCCCATGTCGCTCAAGAGGAGCTGAACCGAACGGAGCAACGCGGGCGCCGATGACGCGAGCATTACCTCCGGCTCTACGCCGCAGGCTTCCATAATGGAACCGTCCGCGGAAAAAAGTCCTTGGAGATAGGCAACCTTGAGATCATCAGGCGCGGAATGGATTTCCGAAGGCACGTCCTTCGTCGTGGCGGTGCCCTGTCTAAAGCCGTAGCGGCCTTCAAGATATCGGATCAGAGAGGACTGACTCGCGGAAGTCTGCATGACACCGGAGTGTTGCGTGTAGATCGTGCTGGAGCGCACGTCGGGGGAACCACCGGTGCGGGCCGATGCAACCACCTTTAGCGAGTTGAGCTCCGCGGTCATGAATTCGGCGGTTTGGCGCTCCTTCGGCCCAAAAACGAGCGCGACGACATTCTTAGAGAAGACGCCATCGCCGGTGAGCCAGCCGAGCATGCGCCAGCGCATCACCTGAAGCTGTGGTGACGAAAACGCGATTGCGTTACCGGACTCCCGGATCTCGACACAGTCTTCACCCGGAACGATCTCGTCGAGCCGCTTCCAGCCGTCGACGGTTAGGAAGCGGTGGTCGGCTGTCGTGCGAATTTGCCGGCCGTCCTTGAGCGTCATCTTGAAAACAGGGCGGACTCCCACCTGAGTTACCGCTGCCGGCCGATGCGCTGTTACGCGGCGATGATCGTGCTCGGAATAGATGTCCGTCGTAATGACGATCTGTTCGCCGTCGACCTGTGCTTCATGAAGCTCCTCGACCGTCCGTAGTCCTTTTGGCGTGCTGATCCTCGTCTCCGGCGCGAAGCATGCCGTATCATCGAGGAAGAGGTATTCACTGCAGGGGTTACTTGCGTTGATGCGGCCGTCTGCGGGACAGGTGTGCCACTCGTTGATCGTCGTGTCGTATTGCACGCCGGGATCGGCGCACTGCCAGGCGGCAAGAGCGATTTGCTCCCAGAGGTCTGCGGCAGGGACCGACTTCGCAACGCCACCGTCGGTGCGGCGAACGAGGTCCCAGGACTCGCCGGCATCGAGCTTCTGGAAGAACTCGTTGGGCACGCGTACGGAGTTGTTCGAGTTCTGCCCTGAGACGGTGCCGTAGGCCTCGCCGTCCCAGTTGACGTCGTACGTATCGACTTGGAGCGAGGTGTAACCTTGCGTCGCGAAGTCGAGCGCATACTGCACGTTGGCCGCAGGAATGGATGCGGCAAGCGCGGCCCGCATCTCGGAGCGCAGGCCGGCGTTCAGTGACGGGTCGAGGCGAGCGCCCTCGGGAATGCTCGGGTCGTGAGCGGCCTGAATGATCGCATTCAAGCGCTTCTCGAGCATGAGCGATCCGGCGACGAGCGCCGAAACTTTCTGCTCCTCGCGCACCTTCCAGTTGATAAACTGCTCGATGTCCGGATGATCGAGCTTGAGCACGACCATCTTTGCCGCGCGCCGCGTCGTCCCGCCAGACTTGATCGCGCCTGCGGCGCGATCACCGACGCGGAGAAACGACATCAATCCCGACGACGTCCCGCCGCCGGAGAGCCTCTCGCCGGCGCTGCGAATATTCGAGAAGTCGCTGCCGGTATTGTGAATGACGACGAGCGCGTTTTCACCGGCCAAGTACGTGTTCGTGCTGCGTGTTGTAAGATCGTTGAATGCGACCTGCTCTTGGCACGGGGTGACGCTTGTGACGAACGTGACGCTCTCCGCGACGCGGCGTAGCATCTCGATCTCTGCGTCCACCTCGCTTTCCGGGAATGCAGCAATCGCCGCCGCGAGCTTGTGGGGATTGACCACACCTTCGTAGACGAGCCGGCCGACGTGAAATGGGGCGCCTCCAACGAGAGCGTGCAAGCCGTCCGAGGTCAAGCCTCCGAATACGCGCTGACTTAGGCGAGGATCCAGCGGAATACAGAAGGAACGCCGCGCCCCGCCACCGTGCTCCGGACGGAGCGACGATAGGTGCCTTGGCGTCGCCAGATGACGGGCAAAGGCCTTTCGCGAGCGTACGGGCGCAGATCGGCGTACGACAGCTCCAATGGAGCACGTTCCGCTATCGGTAACGCCGCCGCCCAGCGCGAGCAGAGAGGACATGGCGGCGATCTCTTCGACGAAGAAGCGACTCTCGGAGCAGTACGTCGCGCGTCCCTCTGAAACCGTCCCATCAGCATCGACGAGTCCAGCCAAGAAGGCGTACCAGAGGTCGTAGCTCCCTTCGCGTATGAACTCGGGAACTGTAAGCGTTGCGCCCTTAGGCCCAGGCGCATGAACGTAGGCCCGGAAGAATTCGGTTGCTGCAATGCGCGTGCACGTTAAGGTGAGCCCGCTGCTGCCACGCCCGTCACGCGTGATGTGCGAGCGCGCATGGAACTTTGTCCAGAGAATTCGCGACACTTTTTCGAGCGGCTCACGATCTTCATCGTGAAAGCGCAGACGCATGCGCTGGTAGGCGTACGTCGCCCCGCGGCGTCGTGTAAGGGTGCGATGCTCTCCAAGGCTGCCGTCGCCGAGGAAATAGCCAACTAGCCACGCGAGGTCCGCGTCCGGGGTCACCTGACAAAGCCTCGCAACCCGATAGCGCACCGCGGAGTATGTAAGCGCAGCAAGCGGCCGAGGGTCGTAAATGTGACGTATCGCAGTCGGGTTGGAAGCGAGTACCGCATCCCCGCGGCGCAGCATGTCCGCTCGCCTTTCGACTATCCGGGACCCATCCCACACCATGAAAGGATGCCAGGCAGAAACCGTGGCTCGCGCGCCGTTATCGAGCGCGACGTTGAGTTTATCGTCCTGCGCGACGTCATAGTGCCAAAGGCGGTCGATAGCGTCTTCGACGATCTCGCCGCTAGCGCGATCGAGGGAGAGTGTTCGAAGCCCGGCGCTGCTGACGTCGATATAGCGTCCTTGGCCATCGAAATCGTGAAGCGGCCGTTCCTTCGCGAACTCCTCAAAAAGCCTCCCGATGCGCACGAGGCCGCGACCAACGACAGGGACGAAGGCCCTCTCCGAGATGCAGCCGCTGCCGAACTTAAAGATGCGCGCCTCGCGGACCCACAGGTCCATGATGCCGCCTTCGTTGACGAGATCGTCGTCCACGCTCTGAATGAAGCAGTTGTGGACGACGACATTGTTCGTGAGGAACGTATGGCTCTGCGTCTCGATGTCGTACACGGGCAACGGTTGCGGAAGAAGATCGATCGCGACGATCTCGAGCGCATGAATCTCGAGCACCGCCGTCGCGAGCGCGCTGCGGCTCGGCCGTGCAAATGATGATAGCGGCTCCGGGTCGATGCCGGAGCGCGCGAAGAGCACGTCGCCGGTCTGCAAGTCGCCGAGCTGGCGCCAGCGCGCCGTTGCGCCCTGCTGCGAGTAGACGCGGTGATCCTCGGTCGCCTCGATGTACGAACCGTTTGCCAGGTGGACGCGCAAGACGGGTTTGATGCCGGTGCGTTTGGCGGCGACGATGCGCGTCGTACCGCGCGCGTCATAGATCTCAAGGCCGAGCAGATGCCGCTCGACGATCTGCCCAATCGGTATCGGGCCGTCGGGCGTTGAAACGGGAGCCCAATACGGCAGACACGCGTGCGGCGCCGGGTGCTCGTATGCGCTCGTCGAGCGCACGAGCTGTTCGCTTGCGGGATCGACGTACCAATGTCCCTGCGCGGGCCCTGATATGCCGTACGCCCAATGCAACCCGGTGTTGAACCACTGCGGCGAGTTCGGCGCGCCGATCTGCCGCGCGAGCATCGCGCACATCTCATCGTAGTAGATGCGCGCGTCCTCTTCGGAGTCGAAGTAGTCGTGCTTCCAGCCCCAATACGTCCAGCATCCAGCGAGGCGATTGAAGACTTCACGTGAATCACGCTCGCCGCCGAATTGCTCGTAGCGCGAGAGTTTCGCGAGTTGCTCGTCGTCGGCAATGCTGCGCTGCAGCCACGTCGGCACGCCCTCTTCGGAGACGCGCTTGAGCGCGCGCGGAACACCCGCCTTACGAAAATACTTTTGAGCGAGCACATCGACGGCGACTTGACTCCAAGCAGAAGGCACCGTGACGGACTCCGCCTCAAAGATCACCGAACCGTCGGGGTCGACGATACGCGAGGTTCGCGGCTCGAATGTTAAGCCGAAATAAGGATCATTAGGGGCGGAGTAAGTCCGGCGAAACTTCATGCGCTGCACTCCTTGGGGCATCTATTGTGGCACATTTCGGCGAGAACCACAAGATATTGTGGTGGTGCGGCGAAATCCTTGTGTACCGCCTGTCGATGGCCTGAGGATGGTACGTTGAGCCTGTGGAGAGGTGCGAGGATACCGAGGATAGCCGGTGCAAGAGGCGCCGGATGCTCGGCCCCGATCGCTTCGCCCCGCGCCTCTGCGAGGTGCCGCTCGAGGAGCTGGAAGCCGGCGGCATCCGGGGCCTGATCCTTGACCTCGACAACACGCTTGTCTGCTGGGGTGGCAGCGAGATCGCTGAGGAGCACCTCGCCTGGGTCCGGCACGCTCGCGACAGGGGCTTTCGTCTAGTGATGCTCTCGAACAACTTCTCCGATCGCGTTAATGCCGTCGCAACGCGAATGGAGATTCCGTTCGTGGCGAGCGCGCTCAAGCCGTTGCCGCTGGGTTTCCTAACGGCACTGCGCCGGCTCGGCCTTCCGCGGCGCCACGTTGCGGTCGTCGGCGACCAGCTCTTCACCGACGTGCTCGGAGGAAAGCTCTGCGGGCTCTACACTATTCTCACCGAGCCGCTCGAACCGAAGGACCACCCGATCACCAACGTCTTCCGCTTCTTCGAGCGCTTGATGCTGCCGCAACGGCGGTGAAGCTCGCGCTCATCGGCGACCCCGTCGAGCACAGCCGAAGCCCCGAGATCCACGCGGGCTTTCTGCGCGACGCGGGCCTCGACGGAAGTTACGAGGCGATCCGCGTTCGCGCTGGCGAGACGGCCGCGGCGCTCGCGCGGCTACGCGTGCAGGGCTACACGGGCTGTAACGTCACCTCGCCCCTGAAAGAAGAGGCGCTCACTCTCTGCGGGCGCCTTCTGCCCGCGGCGAAGCACGCGCGTGAAGTGAACACGATCCTGTTCGGGCGCGAGACCGTCGGCACCACGACCGACGGCATCGGAGCCGCGCAGGCTCTGCGCGATAGGCTCGGCTCGCTGCGCGGCCGCGAGATCCTCGTGCTCGGTACGGGGCCGACCGCGCGCGCCACGATCGCAACGCTAGCTGATGAAGGCGTCCGCCAATGGCTCTGGGGGAGAGATGCGGCGAAGGTTGCGGAGCTCGGTCGCTCGTTCGGCGTCCTTGCGTTCGCGGGTGGACCGGTCGCCGATGCGGTGTTCTCCGCGCTTCCGCCTCGCGTTCGACTTCCACCAGAGATTCTCGCAGCGGCGTCGGTAACAACGCTCGTGATGGACGCAAACTACGGCGAGCGCTCGACCCTCGGCGAGCAGCTCGATCGCGAGGTCGTCGACGGTTACGAGATGCTCGTCGCACAAGCCCGCGCCTCGTTCGAGTTTTGGCTCGCCGGCACGTAGGGGAGGCATTCTAGGAGCGCCAAGACTTCGACACAATCGAGGAGGAGCAATGAAGCGTATTCTTCCGAGGCTCGTCGCGGCACTCGCGATGGTCACAATGACGCTCGCAACAGCGAGCGCCGATCCCTATTCGGACCTGAAACAGTCGGAGAAGAAGTTCTACGCGCTGAAAACGTGGCATGCGACTTTGACGACGGCGGGTCAGACGTTCTCGATGGACTTCGTTTCACCCGACAGAATGCGCGAGGTGATGTCCCGCGGTATGGCCTTGACGGTCATTGGGCGGAGCGGTTGGATGCAAGTCGGCGGACAGACACACCCGTTACCGCCGCCGATGATGGCGATGTTTCAGTCGCGAGTTCAAACAATTCGCACGCTGGGCTTGGAGGGCGACCTCGCAAAGAACTACACGGTCACGTTTACGGGTATGCGAACTCTGAACGGCATGGCGACACGCACCTACCACTTGGTGAAGAAGAGCGACCGTCGCTACACGATCGACTGGTGGATATCGACCGTGACCAACCTACCGTTAGAGGCGCTCGTCAACGTCGACGGCAAAGCGGCGACAATCCTCTACTCCGCCTTCAACTCAGCGATAACCATCTCAGGCCCGTAAGGCACGCCGTTGCTCGAAAAGTTCCATGGCCGAACCGCTGCTCGCTCGCCATCCTAGCTCGCTCGCGCTACGCACTTTTTTGGAAAAACGAAGTTTTGAAGTTCACATCCTGTGAAGTCCAAAAAAGTTGCAGTTTCCTCCACGGAACTTTTCGGGCACCGGTGTGCGCGACTCGCACGAGTGATCCGGAGAGGGGGAGATTCGAACTCCCGAGAGGCTTATCACCTCTGCTCGCTTTCCAAGCGAGTGCATTCAACCGCTCTGCCACCTCTCCCCTAGCTCTTGAAGACGAGACCGCCCTTGTGGTACTGCGCGAAGAGCATCTCGAACTCATCCGACGGAAGCGGACGGCCGAAGAGGAAGCCTTGCGCGAGTTCGCACTCGCACTCGCGTAGAAACTCCGCCTGCGCGTCGGTCTCGACGCCTTCGGCCTGAACGCGCAGCCCGAGCGCGTGCGCCATCGCAATGATTGCGGAGACGATCGCGAGATCGTTGCCGTCGTTCGGGATATCGCGCACGAAGCTCTTGTCGATTTTTAGCTTGTCGATCGGGAAGCGCTTCAAGTGCGAGAGCGAGGAGTAACCGGTGCCGAAGTCGTCGAGTGCGAGCGCGATGCCGAGATTCTTGAGCTGCCGCATGATACCGATGGAATCGTCCGCATTCGTCATGGCGACCGTCTCGGTGATCTCGAACTCGAGGCTCGCGGGATCGTACTGCACGGTACGCAAGATGTTCTCAATCGAGCGCACAAGGTTGTAGTGCACGAACTGCCGTGCCGAGAGATTGACTTCGAGAAGAATGGGCGCGCTGAACTTGCGCTGCCAGATGTGAACCTGCTCCGTGGCGGTCTTGAGCACCCACTCGCCGAGCTGAACGATAAAGCCGGATGCTTCAGCTTGCGGTATAAAGACATCGGGTGGGGTGAACTGGTTATCGCCGTGCGGCCAGCGACAGAGTGCCTCGCAGCCGATGATCTCCCCGGTTTGCAAGTCCACGACGGGCTGGTAAAAAACGAGGAACTCATTGTTGACCAGCGCGTTTGCGAAGCGCCGGTGCATTGGCTGGCGGTAGCTCAGACGCTGCTCCCTAGACTCCGGCTGGGTGCCAGATCGTCTTGATTTCCGAGAAAGCTTCGATCTCGCTCAGGCTTTGCGCGTCGGGCGAGAACCATTCTTCAATGGTGCGCACCGAGCGCGGACGGGTACGCTTCACGTTCTCGGCTGCCTCGTTCTCGATCTCCGCGGCGAGTTCGCGCTCCGTCTCGTCGTACGTAATCGCGTTGACGTCCATGTGCTTCGCGAGCACGGGGCCGACCTCGGCGCGCGAGCCGGTCAGGAGGTTGATGACACCCGCCGGTAGATCGCTTGTTGCGACTGCCTCGGCGAAGACCACGGCCGTACGCGGATCTGTTTGCGAAGCCATGACGACGACCGCATTTCCCGCGACGACCGGCGGTAAGACCACAGAGACGAGGCCCAAGAGCACCGGCGCATCGGGAGCGAGGACGGCGACGACACCCGTCGGCTCCGGGGTCGAAAAGTTGAAGTGTGGACCGCCGACCGGATTGCGCGTGGAGAGGAGCGCCGCGTACTTATCGCACCAGCCGGCGTACCATATGGCACGATCGATCGCGGCCGTCACCTCGGCGCTCGCGGCCGCCTCGTCGCAGTCGGTGCCCTGCTGGACGCGCTCGGTGAGCTCGGCACGCCGCGCCTCCATCATCTCGGCAAGGCGGTAGAGTACGAGGCCGCGTCCACCGGGGGGCATCTTCCACCAGACCTGCTGGCCGGCTCGCGCTGCGACCACCGCATCGCGAGCATCCTTGCGGGAAGCCCGAGCGATGTTCGCGGCAAACTCCTCGCCGTCGCGAAGCGGGTCGCTCCGCCCCGACTCCGAGCGCACGAACGCGCCGTTGATGAAGAGCTTGTACATCTTGCGGACGGGGAGGCGAATGTCGCCGTTCTTGGACACGGGAACGAGCTACGACGCGGTGTGGGATGAGACCTAGCTGGGATACGGCGCTCGGAGAGCTCACGGTGCAGAGCGACCGCCGACGCAAGGGACGATAGACCCTACGCGTTTCGGGACCTTCTCCCCGATTTTGATCCAAACATAACAGCGCAGTACACGCGTCGGCTAGACTCGACGCATGGCTGTGCTCGCGCCGTCTCGGCACCTCGGCACAAACCTGAGCCTCGAGCTCTGGTTTCGTTACCTCAATGTCGTTCACGCACTGGCGACTGAGGTCCAGCGCTTCATCTCGAGCCTCCACCTGGGCGTCGCGATCATGCTCGCGACCGAGGCACAGTACCTGCACGCCCTGCCCATTCTCAGCTCGGTCAGCTCGCGACTGTTGCTCGGGGCAATTCTCTTCTTCGGATATGCGGGGTGGACGACGGTTCCGGCGCTGCACCGTGCCTACGCCGTGTTCGTCGCGGCGCACATCGTGCCGAAGGGCGACGCGTACAGCGTCATAGAGGTGCACAGCGCGACGATGGCGCCTGCGATCGCCAACGGTTCACTCGTCCTTGTAGATTTCGACGCCTACCGTCACAGCGCGCCGCGGATCGGCGATGTCGTCGGCATCGACCTCCCGCGCGGGGCGTACCTGAAGCGCATCGTCGCGCTTCCCGGCGACCGCTTTGAAGTGAGCGGCCTCGGGGTCTTCACGAACGGAAGCAAACCTCGCGGATGGCACAATCGCTTCTATCCCGACTACACGTTAGATGTGGCGGACGACACCTTCGAGGTGAACGGTGTGCCGATCGATCGCAGCATCGCGAACGTTCCGATACCTTCGGCATGGAGCGATCCATCGCGCCTACCGCGAAACTGCTACGTTGTGCTCGGCGACAACATCAACGACTCGGAAGACTCGCATGTCTTCGGCTGCGTCCCTCGCAGCGGGATCATCGGTAAGGTGCTGCGCGTCCTTTAGCGACGGCTGACCGTGACGTCGCCGAAGATCGTCGAGAGCCTGACGTCGGCTGAACCGATGGGGATCGAGGAAACACCGTCGACGTCGCCCGCTATCGTATGGGTCTGCACATCGGCGTGAAAGCCTTGCGGTACGGCGAGGCGTATATCCCCAAACCTCGTGCCGAGTGCGAGCGTACGACCCAGCCAGGCCGAACCTAGGTATGTGGTAACATCCCCTTGCTGCGAGTTCGCATCGACGTCCGATGAGGCGTCGCGAATCGTGACGTCGCCGTTCGTCGTCCTTGCCTCCACCGCTGCTTCGGCTCCGATAATGGTTACGTCGCCGTTCACGGCAGTCACCGATACGCGCATCGCCCTCGGGTAGAGAATGTCATAGTCGACGCCGCAGTTCTGAATGCTCCAGAACGCGATGCCGGTACGGTTGCACTCGGAGGCTACGATCGCGGTGTCTCCGTTGCGTGAGATCTCGACGCTGTCTTTGGGAAGGGTCGCCGGGTCGTTTGTCTCGATACGCGCGCGTATCTCGATCGCCCGGACCGCAGCGCCGGACACACGAATGTCGCCGTTCTCGCCCTCGACCTGCAACGCCCGAAGCCCGGTCGCAGCCAACTGCGAGGCATAGTTTCTGTGAAACGAGTCGAGGTTCAGGTCGGCGACACATGCGGTAACGAGGCACAGCATGCTGCAGGCGGCTACGGTGACGGAAGGTCGCATGCCATCGATACGAGCCGGCAGGAAGGAATGTTTCGGGCTACTGCCCTTGCGCGAGCGAGAAGCCTCTCGTCCCGTCGAAGGTGTAGAGCCCCTCGCTTTTCACGACGTCGAAGCCGGCAGCATCGAGCGCGGAGACGATGTGCACTGCGTCCTTGGTGGAGAACTGATCGCCGGTGCGCTCGAAGCGACAGGACCAGTGGTCGCTCCAGAACGTGTCCGGGTCGCCGTTGGGCCACACCTTCGTGCCGCGGTTCGCGATGACGGTCAGCTTCACGCCGGGGATCGCGAGCGCGTTGATCCTCGCGGCGATTGCGTCGGGGTTGCCGCCGGGAAGGTCGATGAAAAGGTCGACGCCGACGTGCTCCTTGCGGGGGCGCGACGGCGCCGGCTGAACGTCAAGGCGCATCTCGGCTCGTTTTGCGTATCGCACGGCGTGGAGGTGCTGCGGCTCTTGACCAAGGCGGGCGATCACCGCATCGGCAAACTCGCGCGTGCCGACCTTCTGCTTCGAGATGTGCTCGTCGTAGATGTCGTATGTGTGCACGCCGTCCTCGATCGTGCGCAGCCACGCGTTGTGAACGCGTTCGGCGATCTCGCCTTGACCGATGTGCGAGAGCATGAGCAGCGCGCCGTGCAAGAGGCCCGAAGGGTTCGCGAGGTTCTGCCCCGCGCGGCGCGGCGCGGAGCCGTGGATCGCTTCGAACATCGAACAGTGATCGCCGATATTCGCAGAGCCTGCGAGACCGACGGAGCCGGTCATCTGCGCGGCAACGTCTGAGAGCACGTCGCCGTAGAGATTCGGCATCACGAGGACGTCGAACGCCTCCGGCGTGTCGACCATTTTGGCCGAGCCGATGTCGACGATCCAGTGCTCGTTCTCGATGTCGGGATACTCCTTTGCGAGCTCATCGAAGATCTTGTGGAAGAGGCCGTCGGTCATCTTCATGATGTTGTCCTTCGTGAAGCACGTCACTTTCTTGCGCGTGTGCGCGCGTGCGTACTCGAAGGCGTAGCGAATGACCCTCTCGCTCCCAGGGCGAGAGATGAGCTTGAGGCACTGCACGACGTCTTGCGTCTGACGATGCTCGATGCCGCCGTAGACGTCTTCCTCGTTCTCGCGCACAATCACGAGGTTCATGTTGGGGTTCTTCGTGGCGACGTAGGGATGGAGAGAGGCGCACGGGCGAACGTTCGCGTACATGCCGAGGGTCTTACGGACCGTGACGTTGAGGCTCTTGAAACCGCCTCCTTGCGGCGTCGTAATCGGCGCCTTCAGAAATACCTTCGTGCGCCGCAGCGACTCCCAGGACTGCGGTTCGATCCCGCTCTGCAAGCCGCGATTGTAGATCGACTCGCCAATCTCGATCTGCTCGATGTCGAGCAACGCTCCGGCCTCGTGCAGGACGCGCAGCGTCGCGTCCATGATCTCCGGCCCGATGCCGTCGCCATACGCGACGGTGATCGGCGTCTTCTTTTCCGCTACAACTGCCATTGCTGAGCGTTCCATCCTTCGCTGATGCCGTTGGGCGTGAAGTTTTGAAGCTGCAGGGCATGCGTGTAGCGCATCGGCTGATCCATGATGAACACGCCGGGCGCGTCTTGCAGCAGCAGAGCCTGGATCTGCGCGTACGCGCGCTTGCGCGCGGCGCGGTCGAATGTCGAGAGCGCGCGCGCTTGGAGCGCATCCATCTGCTGCGAGCAGTAGCGGGAGACGTCGTTTCCGTTCGGCGGAATGGCGGCACACGTCCAGTTGGACGAGTCGTCGGGGTCGGTTCCCGATATCCACGCATAGAGCGTCATGTCGAACTTGCCGCCGTTGAGAATGCCTCCGTTTTCGGCGGACATGTAGAGGGTCGCGTAGGCGTAGCTTTTCAGCTGCACACCGACGCCGACACGCCGAAGCATCTGCTGAACTTCCTCGGCGATGTTCTGCGCGCTGGCGCTCCCCTGCCCGTAGACGAGCTGCAGCACGAGCGGCGTGCCGTTCTTCTCGCGGATTCCGTCCGGACCGGTATGCCAGCCGGCCGCCTCGAGCATAGCGGCCGCCTTCGTCGGATCGTAGGGAGTTGGTTTGAGCGTTGCGTCGTACGCCCACGAAAAAGGCGTGAGATCGGCGACGGCGAGCTGCGCGGTGCCGTATTCGGTGTCGCGGATGATGCTCTTCGAGTCAACCGCGTAGACGAGCGCGCGCCGCACGTCAACGTCATCCAGCGGCACACGCGCCGTGTTGAAGAGAATCGCGACGTAGGAGGGAGCGCTGACAAGGTCTCCGGTGAGGCCGGGGGCGGACTCCATGATGTGATAACTGAGCGACGTCACTTCGAACTCCACATCGGCCTCGTGAGACTCGAGGAGCGTCTGCGCGGTATTTTGATCGGGCACAATGAGAATCGTCAACTGCGAGATATGCGGTGCACCGCGGAAGTAGTGCGGGTTTGCATCGAGGACGATCTCCTCCCCGCGCTCCCAGCGTGCGAATCGGAACGGTCCAGTGCCGATCGGCGCGGCGTTGAACGGGATCTGATTGAGATTCTGATATTGCGCCAGGAGATGCGCCGGCAGAATGCGATACGGCGTGTCGCTCTCGGAGAAGAAGGTATCGACTTCCGGTGGATAGACACGCTCCATGTGGAGCACGACCGTATAGTTGTCCGGGGTATCGATCGACCGTACGACCGTGTAGCCTTTCCGGGAGACCACGTTGTTATTCGGATTCATGATGGCCTGCCACGAGAACTTGACGTCACGGCTCGTAAAGGGCACCCCGTCGTGCCACGTAACGCCGTGACGCAGGTGATACGTGATCGTCAGGCCGTTCTTGCTGATGCCGCCGTTCTTCACGCTGGGCACAACCGCGGCGAGGTCGGGAACCTCGTTACCGTGGTTATCGATCGTGACAAGCTCGTCGAAGATGAGCCCATCCACCGCAGACTCGATTTGGTTTTGCGAAAGAATTGGGTTGAGCGTCGTGAGATCGATGGGAACGATGATGCGGAGGTCGCTCCCGCCGGCGGTGGTCGTGCTCGTCGTGGTTCGCGCGCACCCGGCGACGACGAGCATGGTGGCGAGCGCGACGAGGAGCGCCCGCAGCGCTCCCAGCTTTAGATGCTCCATTCCTGAGCGTTCCATCCTTCGCTAATGCCGTTTGGGGTGAAATTCTGAAGTTGCGGGACGTGCACGTAGAGCATCGGCTGATCGTAGAGAAATGCGCCGGGAGCGTCCCGCAGCAAGAGCGTTTCGATCTTCGCGTAAGCTCGCTTGCGCACAGCACGGTCGAAGGTCGAGAGCGCAAGATTTTGCGCCGCATCCATCTCCGGCGAACAATAACGTGATGCGTTGTTGCCGTTGGGTGGGATCATCGAGCACAGCCACTGGGACGAATCGTCAGGGTCGGCACCGGAAAGCCACGGATAGACGGTCATGTCGAACTTCCCTGAAAACTGGATCCCGCCGTTCTCCGCCGCAGCATAGAGCGTCGCGAACGCATAGCTCTTCAACTGAACCGCTACACCGACGCGGCGCAGCATCTGCTGTATCTCCTGAACGAGGTTCTGGTACGCGCTATTGCCTTGGCCATAGACGAGCTGCAGCGAGAGCGGTACCCCGTCCTTCTCGCGCGTGCCGCTTGGGCCGCGAGTCCAGCCGGCGGCGTCGAGCAGCGCAGCGGCCTTCGCGGGGTCGTACGGTATCGACGGGAGCGCATAGTCGTAGGCCCAGGAGAAGCGAGAGAGATCGGCGTTACCGATCTGCGCCGTCCCGAAGGTAATATCGCGCACGATGCTCTTTGCGTCGATCGCATATACGAGCGCGCGTCTCACGTTCACGTCATTGAGCGGCGTCCGTGTCGTGTTGAACAGGATCGCGGTATACGCCGGGGCCGGCACGCTCAGCCCGACGAGGCGTGGATTCTGGACCAGTCGGTGATAGTTGACGGCCGGCGCCTCGATCGCGAGATCGAGTTGACCGGCGCTGAGCTCCGTCTCCATCGTGTTCCAATCCGTGACGATGAAGATCGTCAGCTGCGCGATGTGCGGGGCTCCCCGGAAATAGGTTGGGTTCGCGTCGAGGACGATGCGGTCGCCGCGTTCCCAGCGCGCAAAGCGGAAAGGCCCGGTGCCGACGGGCTGCGAGTTGAACGGCACCTGATTGAGATTTGCATAGCCCGAGAGCACATGGGCCGGAATGATCTCGTACGGTGAGTCGCTCTCGCCGAAGAACGTATCGATCATCGGCGGAAAGACGCGCCTCATGTGGAGGACGACGGTGTAGGAGTCGGGTGTGTCGATGGAGGCGACTTCGTCGTATCCTCTTCGCGCTGGAACGTTGTTGCGTGCGTTCATCACGGCTTGCCAGGAGAACCTGACGTCGCGGCTCGTGAACGCTGCCCCGTCTTGCCACGTGACGCCGCGCCGCAGGTGATAGGTAATCGTCAAGCCGTTCTTGCTGATGCCGCCGTTCTTCATGGTCGGGACGACGGCCGCGAGATCGGGAACCTCGTTCCCGTGGTTATCGATCGTCACCAGCTTCGAGAAAATGAGGCCGTCGACAAAACTTTCGACTTGGTTCTGTTCGAGAACCGGATTGAGAGAGTCGATGTCGATGGGAATCCCGATCGTCATCGAGGGGCCGTTCGTCACCGAGGTAGTCGAGACGATCGTACGGGAACAGGCGGCGCAGCATATCGCCGCCGCGAGTATCAATGCGAGCGCCTTCATTCTAGGCGAGGTATTCGCGCAGACCGTGCACGCCACCCTCGCGCCCGAAACCGGACTCCTTGTAACCGCCGAAGGGCGAGCTCGGATCGAACTTATTGAAGGTGTTGCACCAGACGACGCCCGCGCGCAGGTGCTGCGCGATCCACATGTTCTTGCTTCCCTCCGCGGTCCAGATGCCGGCGGAGAGACCGTACGGCGTGTTGTTCGCCTTCTCGATTGCCTCGTCGGGCGTTCGGAAGGTCATGATTGAGAGCACGGGGCCGAAGATCTCCTCGCGCGCGATGCGATGCGAGGGATGGACGTTGGTGAAGAACGAGGCGGGGAAGAAGAAGCCGCGCGCGGGCAGTTCGCACTCCGCCTGCACGAAGGTTGCGCCCTGCTCGATGCCGCTACGCACGAGCTCGTGAATTTTCTCGAGCTGCACGCGCGAGTTGATGGCACCGATGTCGGTGTTCTTGTCGAGCGGATCCCCGAGGCGTAGCGTGCGAATGCGGTCGGTGAGGCGTGCGACGAGCTCGTCGTGAACGCTCTCCTCGACGAGCAGGCGCGATCCGGCACAGCAGACGTGTCCTTGATTGAAGTAGATACCCTGCACGATGCCTTCGACGGCTTGATCGAGCGGCGCATCGGCGAAAATGACGTTCGCGGCTTTACCGCCGAGCTCGAGCGTGATCCGCTTCCCCTTTCCGGAGAGGCGTCGCTGTATGAGCTTGCCCACCTCCGTCGAGCCGGTGAAAGCGATCTTGTCGATGCCGTCGTTGTCGACCAGCGCCGCGCCGGTGGCGCCGTCGCCGGTGACGATGTTCACAACGCCGGGCGGAAGATCGGCTTCCTCGATGATCTGTGCTAGTGCGAGCGCCGTGAGCGGCGTTGTCTCGGCGGGCTTGAGCACGACGCTGTTCCCGCACGCCAGCGCAGGCGCGAGCTTCCACGCTGCCATGAGCAACGGAAAGTTCCATGGCACGATCTGGCCGCAGACGCCGATCGGCGCGGGCGTTTCGCCTGCGCGTAGCGCCCACTCGAGCTTGTCGGCCCACCCCGCGTGATAGAAGAAGTGCGCGGCCGACTCCGGGATGTCGAAATCACGCGACTCTCGTATCGGCTTGCCGCCGTTCATCGACTCGAGGACCGCGAGCTCGCGCGAACGCTCCGTGATGGCGCGCGCGATGCGGTAGATGAGCTTCGCGCGGTCGGCCGGTTTCAGCCTGCTCCAACGTTCGAACCCCTTGCGAGCCGCACGCACCGCACGCTCGACGTCCTCGGCGTCCGCATACGCGACCTGAGCGATCACGCTCTCGTCGGCGGGGTTGATGGTGTCGAAGTAGCGCTCGCTCTTCGGCGCAGTCCACCCACCGTTGATGAAGAGGCCGTAGCGCTGCCGAATCTTCGGGCGAACGCGCTCCGGCGCCGGCGCATACGTGAATGCAGTAGTAGCCATGAGCAACATCAGTCCTTGGGAATGTAGTCGCGGGCGGCGTAGTGGCCGGTCCGCTCTTTTTCAAGCTGCATGAGCAGATCGTCGAGCAGCAGGCTCGCGCCGATGCGGAAGAGCTCGGGTTGCAGCCACTCGGGTCCGAGCGTTTCGTTCACGATGACGAGGTACGTGAGGGCCTGCTTCGTCGTGCGAATGCCACCCGCGAGCTTGAGCCCACGCTTCTCGCCCGTGCGGCGATGGAAGTCGCGGATCGCCTCGCACATGACGAGCGCGGTCGCAAAGGTTGCACCGGTTGGAACTTTGCCGGTTGACGACTTGATGAAATCGGCGCCTGCCTCGAGCGAGATGTCGCTCGCGCGCCGCATCGCTTCATAGCTCCCAAGCTCACCGGTCTCGAGGATTACTTTCAAATGAATCGGGCCGCAGAGCCTCTTGATCGCGACAATTTCATCGACGACGACGTCCTCATGCCCGGCGAGAAAGGCGCCGCGATCGATCACCATGTCGATCTCGTCTGCGCCCGCAGCGATTGCCTGAGCCGTGTCGGCGAGCTTCACGTCCAAGTCGACCAGGCCGCTCGGGAAGGACGTCGCGACGGAGGCGACCTTCACGCTACTGCCCGCGAGCGCTTCCTTCGCGGTTGCGACGCGATTGGGATAGACGCACACCGCAGCGCAGCTCGGAATGTCGCTCCAGCCCGGCCGCGGCGTGATGGCTTTTGCGCAGAGCGAGCGGACGCGACCGTCGGAATCTTTGCCTTCGAGCGCGGTGAAGTCGCAGCAGCGAATCGCGATGTCGATGCCGGCCAGCTTTGCGGACGTCTTGATCGAGCGCTTCGCGAGCTCCGCAGCTCGCGCCTCGAGCATGACCGCGTCGACGTGCACGCGTGGGCGCGCGAGCGCGGCAATCGCGCCGTTGCGCGACGGAAGCGTTGCCGTGGTCATAACGTGCCGCGTCGCTCTTGTTCGCGTTCGATAGAGACGAAGAGCGCCTTGAAGTTGCCTTTCCCGAACGAGAGGCTGCCCTTGCGCTGGATGATCTCGAAGAAGAGCGTCGGACGGTCCTGCAAGGGCTTAGTGAAGATCTGCAGCATGTAGCCGCGATCGTCGCGATCGACGAGAATACGCAGCTGGCGCAGCGTCTCGATCGCCTCGTCGATCTTGCCGACCCGCTCAGCAAGCATCTCGTAGTAGCTGTCGGGTGTATCGAGAAACTCGACGCCGTTGGCCGAGAGTGCCCGAATCGTCTCCGCAATGTCGTCTGTGCGGATCGCGATGTGCTGCACGCCGGCGCCATGGTAGAAATCGAGGTACTCCTCGATCTGCGACTTCTTCTTGCCCTGCGCGGGCTCATTGATCGGAAACTTCACGCGATGCCGAGGATCGGTCATCACCTTCGAGCGCAGCGCCGTGTACTCAGTCGAGATGTCCTGATCGTCGAACGAGACGAGCTGCGAGAAGCCGAAGACGCGCTGGTAGAAATCTCCCCAGGTGTCCATCTCACCCCAGCCGACGTTGCCGACACAATGATCGACGGCCTTCAATCCGGGTTTGCGCACCGGCAGCGAGCGACGCTGCTCCACATAGCCGGGAGCGAAGATGCCATGGTAGCCCT
Organism: Vulcanimicrobiota bacterium; assembly: GCA_030041225.1. Classification (GTDB taxonomy): domain Bacteria; phylum Vulcanimicrobiota; class Vulcanimicrobiia; order Vulcanimicrobiales; family Vulcanimicrobiaceae; genus Tyrphobacter. The sequence goes on from JASHOG010000130.1 coordinate 55,624, forward strand.
TGCGCTGGATGAAGGAGTGCACGGTGTCGCCGTAGGTCTCGATCGTGGCGCGCACGAGCTTGCCGTCTGCGTCCTCGACGACCGTCGGCTCCTGCAGTGACGATGCGCCGCCGTTGCGTGCAGCGTTCCAGGCTGCGCGCGCGTCCTCGACCAGGATCGCAACGTCGCGTACGCCGTCGCCGTGCAGTCGAACGTGCTCGGCGATCTCGTCGTCGGGTCGCAGGCTCGAGGTGAGAACGAAACGCAGATCGTTCTGCACGAGGACGTAGCTTGCGCGATCCTTGATGCCGGTCTCGGGACCCGCGTACGCGACCTGCTCGAAGCCGAAGGCGGACATGTAGAAGTGCGCCGCCTGCTTCGCGTTACCGACGTAGAACTCGACGTGATCCCAGTCGATCTGTGCCAGCGGATGGGGTTGCGTCTGCGCTGCCGTGCTCATTTCCTGTGGGCTTGGCGAAGCGTACCAGGCTGCCCTGTCGAAGGAAGCGCGCCATGCCGAGCTGCGCCCTTACTCCTACCGTCACCTCCGCCTTGACGCAGATCGTCGACTATGCGGGGCTCTTCCCGCCGGCGACGCTGCCGCTCGAGGAGGCCGCGGCCGAGTACGTACGGCAGCGCAGCGCCCCCTACGCCTGGATGCTCAACAGATTCATCGTGCCCGCGGCACGGATAGAAGCCCTGGAACGGCTCTTGGAGACGATGCCGGAGCCGGGCGCGCCGCTCCCGCTCACCGTGCTCTTCGACGGCAGAAGCGCCGTGCGGCCGCTGCGACATACACTCCCTGAGGCGTGCGAGATCGCGCTGCGCTCGCAGGAGTGCGAAGTTGGCGCCGTGCGCAGTGCAGTTCGCGCGCTTCACAAAGGCCTGGAAGAGCTTGCTCCAGGCCTGCCCGTCGCGATCGAGCTACCGCGCGGTGTGACGTCGGCGGTTGTCGCCGAGGCGATGGAGGCATACGTCGAGTGCCACTTTGCAGCGAAGCTGCGCTGCGGCGGCGTCACGGAGGAGGCGACGCCCTCGGTGCGTGAGATCGCCGACTTTCTGCTTACCGCGGTGCACGCCGGCGTTCCGGTGAAGGCGACGGCGGGGCTGCACCACCCGATTCGCGCCTTCAATGAAGCCGCGGGGTTTGCGATGCACGGCTTCCTCAACGTGCTCGCCGCCGCAACTTTCGCACCCAGCTTGGACGGCGCCACAATGCGAGAGATCATCGGAGACCAAGATGCGTCGGCCTTCGCGTTCGACGAACGCGGCTTTTCGTGGCGCGGCCTCGTTGCCGACGCTACGCTGCTGGAAGAGACGCGGCACCGGCGCTTTCTCGGCTTTGGAAGTTGCAGTTTCGTGGAGCCGGTAGAAGACTTGATCGCGCTACGCATCCTGTCGCCTGCGTGAACGACTTCCCGATCGAGAACCTCCCGTACGGCGCGTTCGAACGCGACGGCGACGTGCATCTCGGTGTTGCAATCGGGGAGCGCATCTTCGATCTTCACGCCGCGGCGCGTGCAAGGCTCTTCGACGGCGTCTGCGATCCGGGAGTGCTCCAAGCATCGGTGCTCAATCCTCTGCTGGAAAAGGGGAGAGAGGTCTGGCACGGGCTGCGCTCTCGCCTCCAAGCACTGCTGAGCGACGAGCAAGAAGCGGGGCTCTACGTCGATGGCGGTGACGCGAGCATGCGGCTACCGGTAGCGATCGGCGACTACGTCGATTTTTATTCGTCCGAGAATCATGCTGCGAATCTCGGGCGCATCTTTCGGCCGAACAGCGAGCCGCTCTTACCGAACTGGAAATGGATGCCGATCGGCTACCACGGTCGCAGCGGGACGATCGTGATCGACGGTACACGGGTCGTACGCCCGAACGGGCAGCGTAAGCCTTCGGAGGCGTCCACTCCCGTCTTCGGACCGAGCACGATGCTCGATATCGAGCTCGAGATCGGCTTTATCACGGGAGCGCAGAGTATCTTCGGCCTCGTGCTCGTCAACGACTGGAGCGCACGCGACATCCAGGCGTGGGAGTACCAGCCGCTCGGGCCATTTCTCAGCAAATCGTTTGCGACGACGATCTCGCCGTGGGTGGTTACGATGGAGGCGCTGCAACCGTTCCGTATCGCGCCGTCGCAGCAGGCGCCTTCGCCACTCGACTACCTTCGTATCCCGGACGACGCGAGCTACGACATCAAGCTCTCGGTCGAGCTGCAGAGTGCGAGGATGCGCGAGCGTGGCGTCGCGCCCGTCACGATCTCGCGAACGAACGCGCGAGAGCTCTACTGGACGTTCGAGCAGCAGCTCGCGCATGCGCGCAGTAATGGTGCGACGATTCGCCCTGGCGATCTCTTTGCGTCGGGGACGATTTCAGGTAGCGATCCCTCGAGCTACGGCAGCTTGATCGAGCTGACGTGGCGCGGAACCAAACCGCTTGCGCTTCCGGGCGGCGAGCGGCGCGAGTTCTTAGAAGACGGTGACGAGGTGACCCTGCGTGGATGGTGCGAGCGCGACGGCTTACGCTTGGGCTTCGGCAGCTGCCGCGGCCGCATCGTCCCGCGCGATCAGGTTGCTGCAGGGACCTCGAGCCACGATCGATAGTAGTTCTCGTCTTCGACGTCGCTTGCCGCTCTCGCGATGTGCAACGGTGCGAACGTGTCGACCATCACCGCGATCTCGTCGGTCGATTTCTTCCCGAGTGATTGCTCGACCGCGCCGGGCTGCGGGCCGTGCGGTGCGCCGGCTGTGTGCAGCGTGATCGAGCCCTCCTCGACGCCGCGGCGGCTCATGAAGTTGCCGCTCACGTAGTAGAGCACTTCATCGCAATCGACGCTCGAGTGATTGTACGGCACTGGAATCGCGAGCGGGTGATAATCGAAGAGCCGGGGCACGAAAGCGCAAAAGGCGGCACCCGGTGCTTCGAAGGTCGCGTGCGCGGGCGGCGGTTGATGGAGCTTGCCGGTGATCGGCGCGAACTCGTCGAGGTTGAAGGCGTAAGGGTAGCAGTAGCCGTCCCAGCCGACGATGTCGCAAGGATGGTGCGCGACGGTGTAGATGGCGTTGCGCTCCTTGCCGGAGACGCGAATCTCGAAATTCCCTTCCTTGTCGATCGGCGCTTGGAGCACCGGCGCGCGAAAGTCGCGCTCGTAGTAGGGTGCGTGCTCGGCGAGCTGGCCGAACTCGTTGCGAAACTTGCGCGGAACCTGCACGGGCCCGCCCGTCTCGTAGACGAGCATTCGTGTCTTCTCGGCTGGGTGCACGCGATACGTCGTGCCGACCGGAATGACGAGATAGTCGTGCTCGCGATAGGCAAGATTGCCGAGCGGCGTCTCCAGCATGCCGCTGCCGTGGTGGACGAAGAGCAGCTCGTCGCCGCGTACGTTGCGGTAGAAGTAGGACATCGGCTCGCTGAACTCGGCGACAGCGATCGTGACGTCATGATTGCCGAGCACGGGGACGCGCGAGGCGATCGCGTCACCCGACGTCGCAATGCGCGCGGTCTTGAAATGCCGGTTGCGCAGCGGCTCGTTCGGCGAGAACGACACCTCTGGGCGATTCCACGGTTGTACGTCAATCGTCGCGGTCGGTGGGCGCAGGTGATAGAGGAGCGAGTAGACGCTCTCAAAGCCTTGCGTCGAGAGCAGTTCCTCCGCGTAGAGGGCGCCGTCGGGGCGGCGAAACTGAATGTGGCGTTTGGCCGGAAGCTCTCCGGCGCGCATGTACGTTGGCACGACGTTAGTATTTCACGCCGTAACGGCCGACAATCCTCGCGCTCGCCAGCACGTGACCTCGCATTCGATCGAGAAGCGATGCACCGTCGAGCGGACTCGCAGCATGCACCGTTGCAACATCGAGCGCGTAGAGCGTGAAGACGTAATGATGAGCGGGCCCGAGGGGCGGACAAGGCCCGCCGTAGGTTTGCTCACCGAAAGAGTTCATACCGAGCTCGCGCGTGGGAAGCATCACGCCCGCGGGCAGGTGCCTCGTGGAGGGCGGCAGGTCGTAGACAATCCAGTGGAAGAACCCCGCACCCGCTCGCGCATCGGGGTCGAAGAGCGTCAGCGCAAGCGAGCGGGTTCCGGCGGGAACCGCGCCCCAATGGAGCTCCGGGGAGCGATCGCCGCCGGGGCACCGCGCGGCGCCGTGCGCAGTCCAGCCCGGCATCGAGGCTCCCTCATTAAAGGAGAGGCTGAAGAGCTGAAGGGCGAGTAGAGCGACCACCATGGAGGAGTGCTTCGCCTCGGCGCCGTGGTATCATGGGACGCCATGACGGGGGTTGGGCTTCACGCGGCGTAAACTCGTGAACCCCGCCAGGACCGGAAGGGAGCAACGGTAAGCGAGCCCTTACGGGTGCCGTGAACCACCTGACCCTCGCCGTGGTCTGTCTTTTCTCATGAACCAAGTGCTTCCGCCGACGCAGCTCCTCATCTGGATACTGGCCGCTTCACTCGTGATCGCGGCGGTCGTGGTGTTGGTCTACCACGCTCTTGTCGCAAGCCCGGCGCTGCAGCGAGTGCGCTCCTTGCTCGAGCTCCACGATGGGCTGCTCGCCGGTGAGGGTGCCGGATCAGCGGCAGCATGGTTCGAGCGGCTCGACCGCTCGCGAGTGGAGCTGGCGCAGGAGCTGGAAAGGGTCACCCGGAGGACGAGCGAACTCGAAACGCTGTCTCGTACCGACCTCTCGCGGGTCGGCTTCGTGCGGTACGACGCCTTCGACGATACAGGATCGGAGCTCTCGTACGCACTAGCGCTTCTGAATCGCGACGGCGACGGTATCGTTCTCACCAGCATCTACTCGCGCACCGATACGCGCACGTACGGGAAGGCGGTGAAGCAGTTCGTGACGGCGACGGCAGCCTCGGCAGAGGAGGTTCGAGCGATCGACATGGCGCGGCAATCGTGAGCGACGATCGCTACTACGTCAAGATCGTGCCGCACAAGGGCGACGTGATCCATCGCCTCGTCATTCGCAAGCGACACGTAGCCGTCGCGGTGGCGCTTCTCGGCATCTGCATCCTTGCGGCAAGCGCCTTCGCCGGCGTCGAGATCGCGAGGGCTGGGCAAGAACGGGCGGCAATCGTGCGCATCACGAGCCAGACCGAGGCGCTGAACCGGCGCCTGCAGAGCGTGCAGCGCGAAGACCAAGAGATTGGGCGCCTCATCGGCGCTCCGGCGACCGCGAAACCCGCAACGCCCGCGACGCAGCGGCCCCACAAGCTTTCGTGGACCGGGCCCCCGAACTTACGCGTACTGGAGGCGCACGTTGCGACGTTGACGTCGGCCTCAACCGCGCTGCTCGACCAGGCGCGGCGCGAACGCGAGCTCGTTCTGCACGTTCTGAACCTGCGCCATATTCGCGAACTGACGCAAGAGCGGCTCCTCGCCTTCATACCCTCGATCGATCCCGTCGCTGGTGCCGAGGTCGTCGGCTGCTTCTGCTGGCGTACCTGGCCGGACGTGGAGTTTCACGAAGGCGTCGATCTCGGCGCGAACTACGGTGATGAAGTGCGCGCGGCGGCGGCCGGGACGATTGCGGGGGCCGGCTGGGAGGGCGGCTACGGCCTCAAGATCGACATCGATCACGGTAACGGCTATCACACGTGGTACGCGCATCTCTCGCGCATCGACGTGCGCGTCGGCCAGCGCGTCTATAAAGGAGAGGAAATCGCCGCGGTCGGCGCGACCGGGTTTGCGACGGGGCCGCACCTGCACTACCAGGTGATGCTCAACGGTCGCCCGATCGACCCCGCACCATATCTGCACGGCGTGCCGTCGTCGGTGCTCGCGAGCCTGCACTAGAGTTCCTCAGGGCTCTCCGATGGATGCGCTGCTCTGCGAGCTCGGCCACTTGCTCTATTGGGCGGTTTTGCTCTACACGATCGCGTTGCTCATCTATGCCGTCTTCTCGTGGGTCCCGGACCTGCGCGGTGGCGACTTTCAGCGCCTTCTCGCAGGCATCATCGAGCCGCTCCTCATCCCGCTGCGGCGTATCATTCCGCCGCTCGGCGGTCTGGACATCGCCTTCCTCGTCCTGCTGCTCGCGCTGCAGTTCCTCGTTCTGCGGCCGATCGTCGGCATGACGGCCCAGGTTTGCGCGCAATAGTAGCATCGTGAAGCTCGAGAACCCGCACCGGCTCGAGACGGCAAGCCGGACGCGGAACTTCTGCATCATCGCGCACATCGATCACGGCAAGACGACGCTCTCGGACCGCCTGCTCGAGCTGACGCAGACCGTCGAGGCTCGTGAGATGTCGGAGCAGCTGCTCGACGCGATGGACCTCGAGCGCGAGCGCGGCATCACGATCAAGATGCACCCGGTGACACTGCGCTACCGCGCGCGCGACGGCGAGACGTACGAGCTGAACCTCATCGACACACCCGGCCATGTGGATTTCTCCTATGAAGTCTCGCGCTCGCTCGCGGCGTGCGAGGGCGCGGTGCTCATCATCGACGCTGCGCAGGGCATCGAAGCCCAGACGCTCGCGAACTACCACCTTGCGGTCGAGCACGATCTCGCGGTGATTCCGGTGATCAACAAGATCGACTTGCCCGCCGCCGATCCCGAGCGCGTGATGGGAGAGGTTGAAGAGCTGCTCATCATGGAGCGCGGCGAGTGCATCCTCGCGAGTGCGAAGAATGGCGTCGGGATCGACGAGATCCTCGAGGCGATCGTCGCGCGCATCGCGCCGCCGAAAGGTCATCGCGATCATCTGCGCGCGCTCGTCTTCAACGCGCAGTTCGACCCCTATCGCGGCGTCGTCTCATACGTGCGCGTCGTCGACGGTGAGCTGAAGCCCGGAATGCGTTTTCTGTCGATGGCGCACGAGCGGGTTTTCGAATGCGCGGAAGTCGGGATTTTCTCGCCGGAGATGCGTCCGACCCAAGCGTTGCGTATCGGCGACGTCGGTTACGTGATCGGTAACATCAAGTCACTCGGCGAGCTCGATGTCGGCGACACGATCACGGAGGCCTCGAATCCCGCGCACGTCGCGCTTCCCGGCTATCGCAAAGCCGTCCCTATGGTGTACTGCGGACTCTATCCGAATGAGGGCGTCGAGTACTCCGAGTTGCGTGACGCGCTCGAGAAGCTGAAACTCAACGATGCGGCGCTCGTCTATGAGCCGGAGAGCTCGGTTGCGCTGGGCTTCGGTTTCCGCTGCGGCTTTCTGGGGTTGCTCCATATGGAGATCGTGCAGGAACGGCTAGAGCGCGACTACGCGCTCGACCTCATCGCGACCTCGCCCTCGGTCGTCTTTCGCGTGACGACAACCGACGGCGACGTGCAGATGATCGACAACCCATCGAAACTTCCCGCAATGAACGCCGTGCGTTCGATCGAAGAGCCGTACGTCAAGGCGACGATCATCACACCGCCGGAGTACGTCGGTACCATCATGGAGTTGACGCAGGGGCGACGTGGCGCGCTCGCGGGGATGGAGTACCTCCACGACGGCCGTGTGATTCTCACGTACGAGATGCCGCTGATCGAAGTGATCGTCGACTTCTTTGATCAGCTGAAGTCCCGGACGAAAGGGTATGCGTCGCTCGACTACGAGCTCATCGGGTATCGCGAAGGCGACCTCGTGAAGCTCGAGATCCTGCTGAATGGCGAGCCGGTTGATGCTCTCTCGTTCATCATCGCGCGCGAGCGCGCGGCGCAGCGAGGGCGCGCACTCACCGAGCGCTTGAAGGAACTGATTCCGCGCCAGCTGTTCGACGTTCCAATCCAAGCCGCGATCGGCGGCAAGATCGTCGCCCGCGAAACGGTCTCGGCGATGCGCAAGAACGTGCTGGCGAAATGCTACGGCGGCGACATCACCCGCAAACGTAAGTTACTGGAGAAGCAGAAGGCAGGCAAAGAACGCATGAAACGTATCGGCCGCGTCGAGCTCCCGCAAGAGGCGTTCATGGCCGTCCTGCGATTGGAGGAGTAGCGACGGAGGTCTACGTCGCGACGAAGAACACCGGAAAGTTCCGCGAGCTTGAGGCGATCTTCGCTCACTCGGCGATCAAGCTTGCGACGTACGATGAGTACGTGGACGTCGAGGAGAGCGCAGACTCCTTTCGGGACAACGCCTTGCTCAAGGCGCAGACGTTACAGAACCAACTGCGCGAAACCGGCATCGAGGCGGCGGTGATTGCCGACGATAGCGGTCTCTGCGTCGACGCGCTCGATGGGAGGCCCGGCGTGCTCTCGGCGCGCTACGGCGGTAAAGACTGGACGTGGGAGGATCGTCGCCGGCTGCTCTTGGATGAGATGCGCGACGTGCCCGACGAGAGACGCGGGGCGGTTTTCGTCTGCTACATGCCGTTGATCGTAGCGGACGGGCAGACGTGGATGAGCGAAGGCTTTGCAAAGGGCACGATCACGCGCGAGGAACGCGGCGTCGGCGGCTTCGGTTACGACCCAATCTTCATTCCCGAAGGCGAAACGCAGACGTACTCCGAGATGGGAGAGGAGAAGAAGAACACGATGAGCCATCGCCACGCCGCCGCCCGCGCGCTGCTGGAAACTTGCGGCGGGCTGCTATACTAGGGTGGGTTTCGGGGCGTAGCTCAGCTTGGTTAGAGCGCTCGCCTTGGGCGCGAGAGGATCGCACGTTCGAATCGTGTCGCCCCGACCAATTCGTCGGCGAGGCTATCGTCGAGCCTTACCGGAAAGTGCGACGAGCGCAACGCGGCTGTTGACGTGCGAGGCTTTCAGAATCGCCTTGATGTGATTTCGGACCGTCGACGGGCTGCGCGCAACGCGCGCCACGATGTCTGCAGTCGATAAGCCGTCAAGTAACATTTCGTAGATGCGTTGCTGCGTCGGCGTCAGCATCGCGCCGGATCCCGTCATCGCGCGCACCTCGTCACCCAACCAGCAGTGCATGTAGTTCCGGAGGCGTTCGGAGGCTATGCGCAGATAGAGCGCATCACGCGTTTCCTTGTACAGCCGTAGGGCGCAACGACCCGCACGCCAGTCGTACAGGTGGATCTCAAATGTCGAAAGGGCCGCGCGTAGGGATTCGAGGCCGATCTTCCTGCGATCTAAAGCGAGATCGACGATGCCGCTCGAGTAGTTCGCGAGCGCCTCGAGGCGTGGGTCGCTGCGGTAGAAGAAGTTCGGCGCCTTGATGTTCTCGTACTCCGCAAACCTCGAGCGGTAGTACGCAGCTTTTGCCGGGTCAATCGACACGAAGAGATCCGCGAGCAACAACAGACCAATACGCGAGTCATCACGGACGGCGTTCCAATCGACGGCAGACGCATACTCTTCCGCCTCTGCGAGCTCTTGACGCGACCACAAGGGTTCGCCCTTGCAGCGCGCGAGCTCGGCTCGTTCCGCCGCTGCGATCGCTCGCCATGCGTCGCTCGTCGCCTTTTTCGAGGAGAGGCGTAGAAATCGGAATGCATTGAAATAATCTCCGCGCAGGGCACACGCCCAACCGAGAGCGCGGAGCGTCTGGAAGCGACGGTCATCGAAATCGGGCGGCCAGTCAACACCTCCGAGCTGCCGCTCGACCTCGGCAAAGGCCTGAGGAACGTAGAGCTCGCGGGCAAGCGAGGCCAAGGTGTTCGTTGCCCACGCTCGGATCTCCGTATATAAACCGCGATGAGGATCGATGCGCGCTAAGAGCGCCAGGAGGACGCGCGCCGCGTCGTGGTGGCGGCCTTCCATCTCAAGGATGAAGCTCTCGAGGTGCAAGGCACGAAGCTGCGCAAACTCGGCTCTAGCGGCGCGAACCTTTGGAAGAAGCTCGCGTGCGGCCTCCGTATGCCGTTCGAACAGGTATCGCTGGGCTCGATTGTAAGAAATATCGGCGAGTAACGTGTCGTCGTTGACCTCTCGAGCGATGCGTTGCGCGTTGTCGAAGAGCTCGTCTGCAGCTTGATACTTTGCGATGTGCGCGTACGACTGCGCGAGGACCATGGATCTGCGCGCGGCCGATACGCCGCGGCCGGGCTCTCGATGCTCGAGGACGTTGATTGCGCTTGGGGCGTCGTCGCTCTTGAGATAGGCCCGAGCTCGCAAGATAGCGGCGTCGAGCGGCGTCGTCGCCGGTGCGCCAGCGTCGTAAAGTGCCGCGGCCTCCCCATACCGCCCGGCCTCCCAAAGCTCGCTCATCGCCTCGAGGAGGGAGCTCTCAGTCTTTCGGGCGCGTCTCGATGCCGGTAGGCTCATCCTGAAAGAAGGTTCCAACCCGGAGGGGCCCGTCCATGCGGGCCCCTCCGCCTGCGCTAGTTGCAGGGAGGCGCGCCGCCCACGGGCATCCCGCCGCCATCCAGGCTATGCAGATGGGTCGGAGCAGCGTGATGGACCGAGGCGGCTGGGTGCAGCGCCGGTGCCAACAGCAGCAGAAATGCGATGACCAAAGGCATTTGAAGCCTCCTTGTCCCCAAAAGGGGGCATGATATCAGACCAAATGGTCTGATACTAGGAGGCTACTATCAAGGTCGTGTCCAACCTACCGCCCCCTGTGGCCCGAGGGGTCTGTCGGGCTACGAGGGCTTCTTGCCGACCAGGTGTGGGCGGCTCGCGACAATCGAGCTTCGGGTGAGGTGTAGGATGGTTCAGAAATCTGCCATTCTGGTGGTTCTGTTTCTGATGGGTTCCGCGCTCGGTGCGAGCGCCGCTGAAAAAAATGGCGGAGGTGTCGCGGTACCGCAGTGCGCGCCACTTCAGCTGAACTTCCATTCTCTCGAAACGTTCAACCCACAAGCGCATGGGATCGTGGAAACGAGAGATCAAACGCTGGTCTTCTGGGTTACTAGGCCGCCTCATAGTGACGCGTACGCCTGGAGGACAACATCGGATCCCGTTCCGTACGACCATGTTTTTGGAGCTATCGGCGGCAGGCCTGACGAAGCGCGCTTGGACGTAGCAAGGGACTACAACGCGTTCACGATATGGGTGTTACGACGGCCGGGTTATCGCCCTCCCATTTGCCAAACGACGATCCAAGTGCTCTCGTTTGCACGTCTTCCACCTTTTGACCCGAGAGAACGATTCGTATTTCTGCTGCAGCCGTCGGATCGTTGGAATCTCATCAGCGTCGGCTCTCTGGTGCTCGATGACAACGTCGATCTTATCGACGCGTTTGCCTCCTACGATGGGTCGAGGTTATACCTCTCCGGGCATCTGCTGGTCGGCTCGGGGCTGCAATCCCGTTACCTCGCAACATTCGTCACGGGCGCTCGGTCGGAACACCATGGATATGCGCTCGATCTCGTCGAGCCACCGACCGCAAAGCTCAAGTCAACACCTTGGAGCGCCGTCGCTGTCATGGGGACGTCCATTGCGAGAACGCAGGGCAGGGTCTCTGCACCGTGGCGGGTGGCTGTTGAGAGTCTGGACTGCTATTATTATAGCAGCGCGAACTGCTCTGAGGAGTTCGCCCTTTTTTTGTCCAAGCGAGACACGACGGCGATGGCGGTCCCGACATCCAGGGGCGTGGATAAGCAACTCCTCCCGCTACAGGTAGCATTCGAGAGTGGCCGAGAACTCCTCGAGTACACTGCGCCACACTCCGAGACGGCGGAGTTGAACGTGAAGGGAACTAACATCCAGTTCCGATTTAGCGTCCTTAAGCTCGATCCGGTGAGCCGGCAGCTTACGTTCTCCGGCGCTACCCTTTATGCTGGGGCAAGCAATGCGAAGGTAGTCAATTTTGCGTTTGCCCAGGAGGGAGAGCAATG
>JASHOG010000131.1 GCA_030041225.1 Vulcanimicrobiota bacterium
GCAATCGGGTCACCGTCGACGAGTATCATGTCGGCGTACGCTCCCGGAGCGATCGTCCCCAACTCGTTGTGGCGCCCCAGAATCTCGGCGTTGATGCTCGTTGCGGAGCGGAGCACGTCGATCGGAGCGTTGACCTGCGCCCGAAGCTCGAACTCCGTGCACTGGCGTCGCTGAAGGTCGCCCAAGAGATCCGTCCCGAGTCCAAGCCGGACTCCGTGACGCACCATCCTCTCGATGCCGGAGAGCATCTCACCGCGAATCGCGTGCAGCTTGCGCATGCTGACCGGTGGAAAACCTTGCGCCTCTCCTTCTTCGTAGAGCGCCTCCACAATGGCCATTGTCGGAACGATGAATGCCCCTCGCTGGGCGGCGAAGGCTGCGGTCGAATCATCGATAAGCGTCGCGTGCTCGATGCAGCGCACGCCAAGCTCGATGCATCGCCGGACGGCGGTCGTCGGGTGGCAGTGCGCCATGACGTAGCTCCCGAAACGATCGGCCTCATCGACTGCAGCGACGATCTCCGCGTCCGAGAACTGCATCCTATCGACCGGATCCGCGGGACTCGCAACGCCGCCCGAGCCCATGATCTTGATCTGCGTCGCGCCGAGGCGAAAGTTCTCACGCACCGCCTTGCGAACCGCGTCGGGTGAATCAACGAGCGAGACGAATCGGTCGCTGCCGCAAGCGCACCCGATCTCACCGGGAGGGCGAAAGTCTCCGTGCCCGCCCGTCTGCGAGATGAAGTGCGCGGCCGGGAAAAGCCGCGGGCCCTCACAGAGTCCTTCCTCGATGATGCGGCGAAAGATCGGCGCGGTTCCACCCGCATCTCTTACCGTCGTGAAGCCTCGGTCGAGCATGTGCCGCAGGGAACGCGCGGTATACATGGCGAGCCACTCCGTCGGGCGTGTCCTGATGCTCAAAATGTTCACGTCGGATGCCCACGGATGCACGTGCGCATCGATCAGGCCCGGCATGAGCGTTCGCCCGCGCGCGTCGATCGTCAACTCTGCCGGCGTCGTGATGCGGCCCTCGGCGACCTCCCGGATTCGATCGCCCTCGACAAAGACGGAACCGCCCTCGACGATGTTCGCGTTGGCACCGTCGAAGATACGCGCGCCGGAAATGAGAATCGTCGTCGTAATCTCACGCCTCTTCGCGGCAAAGGGATGACCGCCTACTTCGCGCGTCGTAACGCTTTCACGTGATTGCGCTCGGCCACGCGCTCCTGGCCGCATTTTGGCTCCTTGGCCTCTGGATAGCAGCACCGTTCCTGCGAGGCGGCTACCGCACCGCCGATCGGGTGCGTGACGCAATCGTCCTCGGGATTGCGATCCCGTTCTTGCTCGGGTTCGTGCATCTGCTCTACTGGCCGGCGTGCTGGGTTGCGCTTGCGCTGTGCATCGGCGCCCGTTTCGCGCGACCGCACCGCGACCGCGGTCCACGCGAGCCCATTCCCTTTCTTCTGCTCGGCGCGCTCGCGCTCGTCGCGTGGCCGCCGCTCGTGCGCCCGCTGCTCGACGGCGATACGCTTATCTATCATCTTCCCAACGTCGCCGCTTGGGCCCACGCGCATTCCTTGTGGACCACAAACACGCGCTACTGGTGGTATCCGCCGGCATCGGAACTCTTCGCGACGCCGATCTACCTCGTAGCAACGCCGTTCGCGCTCGGCTGGAGCGGCCTGGCTGCTCTGGCGCTCCTCGGGCTACGAATCTACGCGTGGGCACGTGAAGGCGCACTGCTGCCGGTTCGCCTCGCCGATGCACTCGCTGCGGCGGTCGTCGGTATCCTCCCAATCGCGCTGCAAGCGGGATCGTTGCAAAACGACGTTTGGCTCGCTGCATTCTTCGTCGAGGTCCTCTGGAGTGCACCGGTCGACGATGTGACGGCTCTTCGTTCCGCCGCGATCTGCACGCTCATCAAACCGAGCGGTTGGGTTTACGCTGCGGTTGCTCTCGCGACGTCTCGCGCGAAAGGACGGGCGTGGGTTGCTGCAGGCGCCGCCGCCGCCGTTTGGGCGCTCCACGACGCGCTCCTGTGGCGCGGCGCATCCCTTTCGCCGGTCTCGACCGTCCTTCCGAGAGCGCCAAGTGATATCGCAACCCCAAGCCTTTGGCACTCGACGATGGCCGCCCACCCTCTTCTCTCGCTCGAATACGGCGGCGCCGCAGCGGCGCACCTTGCTCCGTTCGGTTTCCTTCTCTGTCTCGTCGCGCTCGTCTCGCCGATGCTCGCTCGCGGCTCCCCGCTCGCCGGTGCCGGGCTTGCAGCAGTCATCATTGCCGCATTCACGCCGTTTGGTTTTGCGGATGCTCACGCACAGCTCGCCTCGGGCACCTCGCTGCGCTACGGCATCCCCGCAATGGCGGTGGGGGCACTCATCCTTGCACCGCACCTTCTGCGCTTCGCTCGCGTCGCGCTCGGGGCACTGCTCGCCGGTGCGATCGGCGAATGCTTGCAGCTGGTCGCGCTCTATCGTTCCGACTGGCCGACGCTGCTCGCGCTCGCAGCGGCACCCATCGTCCCCGTAACCATCGCGTGCGCGCGCCGTTTCAGATTGCGTTCCGTTGCGTACATTGCTGCGGGAATCGCGGTCATCATCACGACGATGCTCGCCGGACGCTCGACCGTGGCCTTTTATACCGACTCACTCAGCCTACATGGCTACCATTCCAAAATCTACGCCTGGATCGCGCATGAGCGACCGGCTCGGATCGCGGGCTGGGGGTTGCGCATCGGCACGGTCGCGGTTCTTTCCCCCGGAAGTGTCGCCTCGGACGTCTCCGACGCATCTGCATGTGGTGATGCCAGACGCGCTCACGCAGTTCTCATCGCAGTTTCCGAGGTAACGCATAGCCGGGCTTTCAACCGCGCTCGCATCCATGATGCCGCGCTCTGCGGCGCGACCCTCTACCGCGATCGCGTTGCAATCGCGGTCGAGCCGAAGACGTAGAAGGGTTAGATGTTTGTCGCGATGCTCAGGCGCGGCCCGAAGTGCTCGGCGTTAGACGGTGCGTTGATCGTGTTGTACCAATCGTCTCCGTACCAGCCGAGGCTGGCGCTCAGGTGGCTCGAGAAGCTCCAGTTTGCTTGAACCCCGTACGTCAAGACGTGATACGCGAGACGAATGTTGTAGTCATCGCGAGGGAACGGATGCGGGTTGTGAAGCTCCGGATAAAAGTATAAGGATCCCGAGAACGATAGCCTGCGCGAAAAGTTCGGAAGTTTCTCGACGCCGAAGCCGCTGCCGATAACGTCCGGCTCGCCATAGTTCGTCGAATGGTAGAGATACGCCAGGCCTGCATACCAGTGATCCGGTGCGATTTGGACTCCCAGACGCGCCCCGAGATCGTACTCCGTTGCGGTGAACGACTGAATGACGTGCTGCTGCGTTTGGTTGATGACCGTCACGAGCCCGGTGTTGTGGGGATAGGCAAACTGATCGTCTTCGCCGATTGCCATGAGCCGGAGCTTCCATACCCGAAACTCCAGGCCGAGCTGAACGCCGGTCGAGCCCTCGTGCAAATTCGCGCCGGTCCCTACGTTCCCGGGGCTCAACTCGTTATAAACGACGAGAGCCGGGTAGTAGTCGACCTGCAGGTAGTGCTCGTAGGGAGACGGGGTTGGAGCAACCTGTGCGCTCGCGACACCGAACGAGATACCAAAAAGCAATACAGCCGACACAAACGCGAAAAAGCCGACGCTTTTCATCGTCGCTGCCTTACACGAGCGTGGAGGCGCCCCCTCCCTTGGCATGGGGTGGCTGACGGGATACGAACCCGCGACCTTCGGTTCCACAGACCGACGCTCTAACCAGCTGAGCTACAGCCACCGTGCCGCGCTCGCGCGTCCGCGGCAATTCGCGCCCGGAGGGACTCGAACCCCCATCTTCGAGCTTAG
>JASHOG010000132.1 GCA_030041225.1 Vulcanimicrobiota bacterium
CCACGCGCCTGCGTTATCGCCGACGAACTCGCCGGTGTCGCCGAGTTCTTCTCGTTCGGGACCAACGATCTCACGCAGACGACGTACGGCTACAGCCGCGACGACGCCGAGAACTCGTTCATCCCACGCTACCTCGAACAGCGCATCCTTCCCGACGATCCTTTCCAGATACTCGATCGCAAAGGCGTCGGGTCGCTCATGCAGCTCGCGGTCGAGAAAGGGCGCGACACGCGCAAAGACCTGAAGATCGGCATCTGCGGCGAGCATGGCGGAGAGCCGTCCAGCGTCGCGTTCTGCGAGCAGCTCGGATTGAACTACGTCTCGTGCTCGCCCTATCGCGTTCCGATCGCGCGCCTCGCCGCCGCCCAAGCCTCCCTCGGCGTATTGGAGTGACTTCCATGATCTCTACGCGCGACGTGATTATTCAGACCGAGCGTCTTGATGCCGCAAAAGCATTTTACGGGGACGCCTTAGGCTTCGAAATGACGATGAACCGCGAGCACATGCTAGGGTTTGAGACCGGAAGCTTTCGGCTGTTCGTCGAGCGCGGCTCATCGCCGGAGCCCGTGTTCGAGTACGAGGTCGCCGACCTCGGCGAGGCGCGCGCAAAACTGCTGTCCTTGGGATGCACGATCGTCGAAGAAGACTCGACCGTACCGAGGATCTACCTCAGGGACCCGTTCGGACTCGTCTTCAACATCACGCATGCTTGACACTACGGCATTGACGTAGTAGCCTAGAAGGTGGGGTGTGTGTAAATGCCGAGTTCGACGGCCTCGAGTGGGACGAGAGCAAGCGCACGCAAACGCTTTCGCAGCGCGGTCTGGACTTTGCCCGTGCGGCACGCATATTTGATGGGATGGTCCTAGAGCGCGTAGATTCTCGGCATGAATACGGGGAACAAAGGTTTGTCTCGACAGGAGACGCGGACGGCTTGATTATCACGGTTATCTGGACACCGAGAAGCCGAAATCGTAGGATCATCGCGGCATGGCCGGCCTCAAACCGAGAGAGAAGAGAGTTTTATGCCCATCGTGCGATACACGAACAAGCAGATAAAGAAACTTAAGGACAGAACTGACGCGTCCAAGGTGAGAGCAGCGACGGAAAAGCAGATTGCTGCTTGGAAGCGAGAGGAGGGCGTCGACGATTCCAAGCTCGGCCCGATTCGTGCGGTGCCGCCGATGACTGACGTCGCGAAGCTTCGCGAGCGTCTACGATTATCACAAGAGGAATTTGCGACGCGTTACATGCTTCCGTTGCGGACCATTCAGGAATGGGAGCAGGAGCGCCGCGCTCCTTCCGAGCCCGCGCGTGTATTGCTCTACGCTATTTCACGCGACCCAAAGGCGATTGCCCGTGCCTTGCGCCGCGGCGCATAGCATTCATCGTTGAGCGTTCCTACGCTGAGCGTAGCGAGGCGACGATGAGGGCGCAGAGCTTGCGTGCCTCGGCGACGTCGACGGCACTGCGGCGGACATAGATCTTGCGCCAATACGCGTTGCCGGTGAGCTTCGCGATGAGATCCGATGCGACGCGGGCGTCGACGAGTCCGGCTGGTGTACCGACCCAAACGGTCGGTTTCGAGCCGTCGGCGACGAGCGGAAGACGGTGCATGACCTGGGACTGCTCGTCGGACCAGATATTCGCGTCGCCGTACCGCTCCCGCAGCGCCTTGTCGCATGCCTCGAAGGCGCGCAGGTCACGCGCGGCGTTAAACTCGGCTGCAAGCACGTAGATTCGCAGGCGTTCGCGTAGCGCAACGGCTGCTTCGCTCTTTGCACTGCCGAGTTCGTTCAAGACCCGGAAGTCATCCCAAGCGAGAAACTCCTCGATCGGGTCGAGGGCGCGCGGGTCGGGCCAGAGCTCTTGAAGCACCTCGTGAAGGATGTGCTCGAAGAGGCGTGTCGTGTGGTGGAAGTAGACCGACGCGAACATCATATAACGCGCGGTCACGAACGACTCGAGTGCAACGACGCCGCGTGAGTCGATGCCGAGCACGAGTTTTCCATCGCGTTCGAAGACGCGCAGCGAGGCGAGGAGTTGCTCGACGTCGAAGCGCCCGCTCGCAACGCCGGTAAAGTATGCGTCACGCTGCAAGTAGTCCATACGATCGACATCGAGGTTTGGGCCGCTGACGAGCTCGCGCAGCACCGGAAAAGGCGTCTCGGGATCACCGAGGATGAGCGCAAGAACGTCTTCGGGATCGACCTCCAGCGCCGTAAGTACGTGACGTAGCTCGGGTAAGGCGAGCAACTCGCGCGTGCGCTGCTCGTGGCGGACGCCGAGCACGGCTTCACACGCATGGCTGAAGGGCCCGTGGCCGATGTCGTGCAGGAGCAGTGCGGCGCGAACGAGACGGCGCTGGTACGCGATCGCCGCCGCGTCGGAGAAGAACGCTCCGCCGTGACGAACGATTTGATCGAACGCCCTGCTCCCAACGGCGAGCGCGCCGAGCGCATGGGTGAAGCGTGAATGCTCGGCAGAGGGGAAGGCGAGATAGGCAAGGCCGAGCTGACGCAGGCGTCGCATTCGCTGCATCTGCGGCAGATCAAGGAGGCGCGCCTCGCCGTCATCGAGCTCAATGAAGCGGTGGACGGGATCGAAAATCCGCTTCATTCGGAGACCCTCGTTTCGTCCATGCCTGCGTCGCCTCGGGGTTCATTTACCATAGTAAACTTCACCCGCTCGGCTCCTTCGCCTGAACGAAACGAGAGCCTCCTCTTCGTACCTGCCTTGAGGAATCTTGCCTATCTCAACGAATCTCCGTCGAGGTGCGTTTCGATCAGGCGGCTATCAGAGAAATCCACGCGCGTACCGACATTGCGTCGTTCATCGCGCAATACGTTCCGTTGCGCAAGCGCGGCAACGATCTGGTCGGCCTCTGCCCGTTCCACAACGAGAAGACACCCTCGTTTCACGTCCATCCCGATCGAGGATTCTTCAAGTGTTTCGGGTGCGGCGTCGCCGGCGACGTGATCAGTTTCGTACAACGACGCGAAGGCGTTCCGTTCGGTGAGGCCGTGCGGCTGCTCGCCGCGCGTGCTGGTGTGCAGCTCGAACCGGAGACGCCGCAGGCGGCGCGAATGCGTAGCGAGCGCGAGACGATCTTCGAAGCGAATCGCCTCGCTGCCGCATTCTTCGTGCGCACGCTCTCGAGCGACGTAGGGAAAACTGCACGAGCCTACCTACAGCGTCGCAGCCTCTCTGCGCAGACGGTGCAGCGCTTCGGGCTCGGCTATGCGCCCTCCGCGTGGGATGCCCTCGTCAGAGAGCTCGAGGGCAACGCGATCGACCTGAGAATCGCAGCGAAGGCGGGCCTCGTGAAACCGAAGGAGAGCGGCGGCTTCTACGACTTCTACCGTGACCGTCTGATGATTCCGACGTACTCGACGACGGGCGAGGTGATCGCCTTCGGCGGGCGTGCGCTCGGCGACGCTGAGCCCAAGTACCTCAACACCGCGACGACGCCGGTCTACACGAAAGGCCGGCACCTCTTTGCGCTCAACGTTGCGCGCCGCGCCGCGCAACGCGAGGCCGCGTTCATCGTCGTCGAGGGCTACCTCGACTGCATCGCACTGCACCAGGCAGGCTTCGAGAATGCCGTCGCCTCGCTCGGCACGTCGTTCACGCAAGAGCAGGCAAGCGAGCTACGCAAGTATGCGGAGCACGCCTTTCTCTGTTTCGACGGCGACGCCGCGGGTAGCGCTGCCGCAACTAAAGCCGTCGAAATTGCGTCTAAGGTGCTGGAGCATGCGGGCTCGAGCGTCCGCGTCGTGCTCCTCCCGCCGGGCGCGGATCCCGATTCGTACGTCCGCGAGCACGGAAGCCAAGGCTTCCGGGCTCTGCTGGAAAGTGCCAAGCCGGCGATCGAGTTTCGGCTCGATCCCGAGATTGATCGCCTGCGTGACGGGTTCTCCTCGCCCGCGGCGATCGCACGCAAAGCAGAAGAGCTCATTCGCGCGATGACGCCGCGCGAAGAGTGGGATCGTTGGCGTGTCTATGTCGCAGGTCGCCTGAAGGTGAACCCCGACGACCTTCGGAATAGCCGCTTTCTCACGAACCGGGCGAACTTCTCACCGCGCACGGATGTGGCGGGGAGTCGTTACACACCGGTTCGTCCAGCCGCAAGGGGTGCGGTTGAGCCGCGCTCGTTCGAGCGCGAGATCATCAGCATCATCTTCGAAGAGCCGGCGCTCGCGCATGAATTTGCGCAGCGCATTCACCCTTCGAATCTCCGAAATGAGGAGTACAGGCGAATCTACGAGCGCATTCTCAATGACGCAGCACGAGACACGACGAGTGCGGAGGTGCTGACGCTCTTCGCGCAGGACGCGGCTGCGTTGCGGGTGCTTGCGGCCGAGGGGAGCCGCGATCGCAGCTCGAGCGCGCGCTTCGGGGGAAGCGAGGAACGCCGAGCGCTGCTCGAGCGTATCGTCGAGCGCATCGAGCACGAAGAGGTCGAACGCCGCTACCGGGAGCTGAGAAGCCGGATTGACGAAGCCTTTACCGCCGGGGAACCTATTTCGGACGAGCTTCGTAAAGAATCCGAGATGCTCGTGTCGAAGTTAAGGAAGTAAGACCCTGAGGAAATTGGAAAGAAAGGAGGTGAGAGAAAGAGCCATGCAGCGCAAGAAAGGTACGGCTGCCGTCGCGACGCCGGTCGTGGAGGCGCCGCCGACGACGCTCGATGAGGCCAAGAAGCGGCTGATCGCCCAAGGGAAGGCGAGCGGTTCGCTGACGTACGAGCAGATCAACGTCATGCTCGAGGCGCTCGAGGACGTGACGCCCGACCAAGTCGAGGAGCTCTACGAAGAGTTTTTGAGCCAAAGTATCGAGATCGTCGACGATCAGAAAGACGAGAAAGCCGAGGCCGAAACCGAGGAAGAAGAGGAGCAGATCGCAGACGGTCTATCGCTCGACGATCCGGTCCGCATGTACCTCAAGGAGATCGGGCGCGTTCCGCTGCTCTCGATGGAGGAGGAGAAGGCCTTCGCCATGCGGATCGAGCGCGGAGAGCTCGAGGCACGCAAGAATGGAACGGCCGACAACGCGATCATCGCCGATGGCGAGGAGGCGAAGCGTCAGCTCACTGAAGCAAATTTACGTCTCGTCGTCTCCATCGCGAAGAAGTACGTCGGTCGCGGCATGCTTTTTCTCGACCTCATTCAAGAGGGCAACCTCGGCCTGATTCGCGCCGTCGAGAAGTTCGATTATCGCAAGGGATACAAGTTCTCGACCTACGCAACCTGGTGGATTCGTCAGGCGATCACACGCGCGCTCGCCGATCAGGCCCGCACGATCCGCATTCCGGTGCACATGGTCGAGACGATCAATCGCCTCGTGAAGATCTCGCGCCAGCTCCTGCAAGAGCTCGGTCGCGAGCCGTCGGTCGAGGAAATCGCCGGCGCCATGGGCTTGAGCCCCGAAAAGGTGCGCGAGGTCATGAAGATCTCGCAGGAACCCATCTCGCTCGAGACGCCGATCGGCGAGGAGGAAGACTCGCACCTCGGCGACTTCATCGAGGACCAGGAGGCGGTCGCGCCGGCGGAAGCAGCCTCCGTGATGTTGCTCAAAGAAAAGATGGCCGACGTGCTACAAAACCTTACCGAGCGCGAGCGAAAAGTGCTCGTCTTACGCTTCGGGCTCGAAGACGGCCATCAGCGTACGCTCGAGGAAGTGGGCCAGGAGTTCGGCGTGACGCGCGAGCGCATCCGCCAAATCGAAGCCAAGGCGCTGCGCAAGCTGCGGCATCCCTCCCGCGGCAAAGCTCTCAAAGACTACTGGACGAACGAGTAAAAACGCGTTGTCATCCTGAGCGAAGCGAGTGAAACGAGCGGAGTCAAAGGGTCGCCCACTCGGCTCCTCGGCCTGAACCGAATTAAAGTGCTTTTGTGGTTAACGCGCTTGCTGGAATAGGGAGCGCGTTGTCGCGCAGCCAGAGCAGTGCCGCAGCGAGCTCGGAGGCGACGCCCCGGATCACACTCTGATCGTCGGGGTCGTACCACTGCTCATGTGGCCGTCCGCCGACGAGAATCGCCCCGAAGACGCGACCGACGACGGTGAGCGGAAAGAGCAATCCGTGGCGCGGGAGGGCGGTCTCGAAGTCACGCAGATCGACCGTGCTCCTACTGCGTCGTAGGCGCATGAAAGCTGGATCGTCTCGAGAGACGGGCGCCAATACTTGCTCGAAACCTTCCGCTGAATACGGCACGTACGCCGCGCCGTCGAGGCGATAGACGACGCAGGGGCACCTGAAGGTCCTGTGGATCTCGATAACCACTTGGCGCGCGAGGACGTCGGGGTCGTGCGCCTCTGCGAAATCGTCGGTGAGAGCCAGCAGCCGCTCGTGCGCAGCGGTTTTGTCCCGGTAGAGCGTGCTTTGCAGCGCGCGTTCGACACAGCCGCCGATCCAGCGCATGGAGAGGCCAAGCGCAATCGGAATTGCAAACGAGACGACAATGTTTCCGAACCGTCCGAGCGCGACGTGGTCGAGAAATGATTCCGTGAGCGCGATGACCGCGACGACGATGCCGAGCATAACGCCGTAGAGCGCGGCGCGACTGACGAAGAAATCGACGTCGTAGAGGTTTTTCGTAAAAACGACGTACGCGGTTCCGATCGGCATCACGAGCATTGTCAGGCCGAGCAGCCCATCGAGCGGCCATTCCGTATTGAAGATGCCTTCAGAAGTCACGTTCACGGCGATTCCCGAAAAGCTCAGGAGGAGCGACCAGAAGACGACGCGGACGGTGACGCGCTGCATTTGGTGGTGCTCGATTGAAGCGTACCAAAGGAGAGCGAGGACGTCGACCATGGCCAGCAGGTACGTCACAGCAACTGCGCTTGTGCCGGCTGCGTTCGCGTCGCCGACAAAGATATAGCGCAGCGCAGTGTATTGCAGCATCGTACCGCAAATCAGAAACGGCACGTAGAGTGCCCGAAAGATCCATCGTGACGCCGCAGGCGCCTCTTTCGGGAGGAAGCTCTCGGCGAAGAAGTAGAGGAGGATCGATGCGAGGGTTATCGCGATATTTGAGATGATCAAGCTCGGGACGGCAAAGCTGGGCATTGCAAAGAACCCATCGAAGCCGTACATGAAGTCGATCCCGCCGACACTCAGTGCAAGTAAGAAGGCACCACCGAGCAACGATGGACGCTCGCGGCCGCGGATGAGCAGAAGGGCTCCGAAGATGCCGCAGAATCCGCTGAACACATCGGTCAATATTGCCGCGACGCGGTCGTTCCACGGCGCCGGGCCGGTACGACGGACAATTTGGATGACACGGCCGTTGCGCAGGTACGGAATCGTCAACGTTTGACCCACCGCAACGAAGCCGAGCGCAGCTTGGCTTCCGACGCCTCCCAGCGTAGAGACCGGCCCGGTATCCCACATGTCGAATGCGTAGCGTTGGTAGGGAGTAAGCCGACCGAAATCGAGCACGTCACCCGGACGCAGTCCGGCGCGCCTACCCGCGGCATTGACGCTCGTCATCGTGAAGACCGGCCACGTCCCATAGAACGAGGATTCGTATCTGATGACCGAGCCTTGACTTGCCGTTCCCCAGAAGCTCACGACGACGAAAAGCAGCGTCACCGCTGCAATGAGTGAACCCACTGCTTTTCGTGTCATGCGCTTTTCCGTTCGCCGGTTAAGCGAGCGTTACATGTCGCTGTGAGCCGCGTTCGCGCTCGGATGGACGAGTGGGTTCATCCAGGCGAAGGCGCCGTTCGGATTCGGCTTGACCCAAACGACGAGATCCCAAATCGCAGGGAA
>JASHOG010000017.1 GCA_030041225.1 Vulcanimicrobiota bacterium
CGCATCGGCGGGCTCGTCATCACGCGCCAACAGCCCGGAACGGCGAAGGGCTTCGTCTTTCTCACGCTCGAGGACGAGACCGGTCTCGTCAACGTCATCGTTCGTCCGGACGTCTATGAACGCTATCGCCGCGAGATTCACACGGCGTCGATGCTCGTCATCGAAGGCAAGCTCCAGAGGGAGGAAGGCTGCATCGACGTCATCGCGCGTAAAATCGAAGTCTTCGACGACGGCAACGTCACCGCAGGCGTCCGCTCCCACGACTTTCAGTAATCCAACAATGGAAATCGAACGTCAAGCCCGGGAAAACGGCGGAAATCGCGGTCGTTCGTGTACAACACTGCTCCATGCTCGATAGCGAGCGCCGCGAGGTGTGCATCGGTTACGCGGTGCGCGGTGCTGCTGGAATCTACGAGTATAGAAAAGAAGATCGGCCAATGGCGAGTACCCGGCTCGAGAAGAGAGACATTATCGCGAGACAGCCATCCGGTCACGGTTTCGGCTGCCTGCCGTGGTGTGTGAGCCTTCTGTAAAAGCCGTTGATCGGTCATGATGCGCAGGAAGGCGAGAATCGAGACAAGCGGCAATCCAACCGTCGGGACGGACGAGAACGTTGCTTCAAGCCATGACCGGGCGCGGTCGTGTTCAGGCGCAGCGCTGTTGTACGCGTAGAGGAGCAAGTTGACGTCGACTGCGATCATCGCACACGTCCGACGCCATCGAGTTGATCGAAGAGCTCCTCGACCTTGTCGTAGTTGAGATCGGTTCGCAAGGCGACGAGCTCGCGCTTCTCGATCTTGAAGGGCGTAAGGGCACGGGCTTTCCCTTTGGCGGCAAGGCCCGTTCGCAGAGCCTCATTGACCACCTGCTTGAACGGCTTGCCCGTCTTCCGAGCCTCTGCCGAGAGCTTCGCTGCCACATCGTCTTCAAGGGTGATCGTCGTTCGCATAGCATCATGATGCTATAGTAGAGTCATCAGGATGTCAACGTGGGAGCGACCTGGCGATGCTTGACTAATAGGACTTAGTCCACTAGAATCAGGCTCATGAAACAGGTCAACATCCACGAAGCCAAGACCCACTTCTCGGCGCTGATCAGCGATGTCGCAGACGGCGAAAGCATCGTCATTGCAAAAGCGGGGAAGCCGGTGGCGAAGCTGACGCCGGTATCCGTGGAACCCGCGAAGCGGGCAATGGGCTACGACGTGGGTCTGGGTTTTTGGATCGCGGACGACTTCGATGAGTACATCCCCGAAGAGTTCGAGGAGTACACGTAGGTGCGACTTCTGCTCGACACGCATTGCTGGCTTTGGCTCGGTCTCGAGCCAAAGCAACTAGGGCGCAAAACGCGGGCGCTCCTCGACGATCCCGTGAACGAGACGCACCTTTCCGTCGCCGGCGCTTGGGAGATCGTGGTCAAAGCGGCACACGGAAAGCTTCGCTTGCCGCTCGATGCCGCGACGTACGTGAAAACGCGCCTGCGTCTATCTCAGACGAGTGCACTGCCGATCAGTCTCGATCACGTCCTCGCGACCGCTGCGCTTCCCAATATCCACCGCGATCCGTTCGACCGCATCATGATCGCACAGGCGCAGGTCGAGAATATGACCATCGTTACATCCGACCGCCGGATCGCGCGATACAACGTGCTCGTGCACGACGCACGAGCGTAGGCGTGTAGCGTTGCTTTCCGCCGTCGATACAGTTGCGCGAAGGTTTTGGGATGAACTCGCTTCCGGCAATGTGGAGAAGAGCAAGCTCGCGCCGAAGTTCGCCGGGTTGCTTACGCCTGCGATGCTCGCGCAGGTGCAAGCGGAGATCGCGAGCTTCGGAGAGCTGCGCTCCTTCGATTTTACGGGGAAAAGCGAGGCGGCGGTTCTTACTATCTACCGTTACGCTCTCACATTCGCGAGCGGCATGGAGTACGATTGGAGCATCGTACTCGACGCGGAAGGCAAAATTGCCGGCTCGCGCCTCCTGCGCTAACACGTACCGGGAAATATCGAGCCCTGAAGTGAAGGTAGCACCATGACGCCTGGGAAGACCGACGCTGAGCGCGCTGCCTGGCGTCGTCGGCACTGGACCTCAGCGACGAGCCGGCTGCGCGATGATCATGATGCAGCGGCTCGGGAATATTGGCGTGCGCAATCCGCCGATGCGCGAACCCAGGCAGTGTGGGACCTCTCCGTAAATGCATGGAGTCTCATTGGAACGGATCCGACTCAGCTCCGACTGGATCGAGCTGCTCGAAGCCTTCAACACCGCCGGCGTTAGGTATCTTATCGTCGGAGCATTTGCACTTGGTCGCTACGCGGCGCCACGCGCGACCGGGGATCTTGACGTTTGGGTGGATCCGAAGCAAGAGAACGCGAAGCGACTCTTTAGTGCGCTAACCGCCTTCGGCGCGCCATTGCACGGGCTAACGCATGAAAACTTCTGCCACGACGACTTCGTATTCACGATGGGCCGCCCTCCTATCGGCGTCGACATCATCACGTCAGTGAGCGGAGTCACTTTCGATGAGGCCTGGGCCTCGCGCGAGAGCGGGAGTCTTGGAGACGTGTCGGTGCCATTCATCGGGCGCGATGCGTTCTTACGCAATAAGCGCTCTGCTGCTCGAACGAAGGATCTCGCCGACGTAGAGGCGGTCGAGCGCTTTGGAGGGCCTCACTGAGCGTCGATGCGGTCCCTCGACTCCGCGCCTTCGGCGCTACGCTCGGGATGACAGCGCGTCGTTGCGGCGTTCGGGCGCCACAAAATAGCCGAGTGCGGTGAAGAAGATGACTGCGATCAAGACGACGAGTGCGATCGCGGCGAGCGCGCCCGCGTAGTCGGCGGCGCCGTTTGGAAGGCCGAAGCGCGTCTTTGCGATCGTCGCTTCGATCTGCGCGGCGCCGGCGGAGATCAAGTTGCCGAGTTGGTACGTGAAGCCGGGGAACGTGCCGCGCGCGTCAGCGGGCGAGAGCTCGTTGAGATGTGCGGGAATGATGCCCCACGCGCCTTGCACCATGAACTGCAAAAGGAAGGCGCCGAGCGCAAGCAGCGCGGTCGTCGGCGCGTGCACCCAAAGCGGAATCAGCGCGACACTGAGCACGGCCGCAAGGAGAATCGCTGCCCGGCGCCCGATGCGCTGCGAAAGCGCGCCGAACGCGATGCCTCCGACGACTGCGCCGATATTGTAGATGACCGCGAGCGATGCGATGGTGCCGGTGGTGAGATGGCGCTGCACATCGAGAAAGGTCGGGTAGAGGTCTTGCGTTCCGTGCGACATGAAGTTGAACGCTGCCATGAGCAGCACGGTGTAGATGAAGAGCGGCGCGTAGCGCATGACGCTTGCGAGGCTGCGCTTTACGCGCGTTGCGGAACTCGTTCGCGAGGCGAGCCACGTCTGAGACTCCGGCACGTTGCGGCGGATGTAGAAGATAAGTAGCGCCGGCAGCACGCCGACGACGAACATGCCGCGCCATCCGATCGCGTGGAAGAAGAGCCAAAAGACGACCGCCGCCACGAGGTAGCCGACGGCATAACCCTCCTGCAGCAATCCCGAGAAGAAGCCGCGTTTGTTCGGCGGCAGCGCCTCCATCGCGAGCGCCGCGCCGAGCCCCCATTCACCACCCATCGCGACGCCGTAGAGCGCGCGCAGAATCAAGAAGACGGTAAAGTTCGGTGAGAACGCGGTTGCGAGCTCGAGCGCCGAATAGCACGCGACGTCGATCATGAGCGGCATTCGCCGCCCGTAGCGATCGCCGATCCAGCCGAAGATGAGCGCGCCGAGCGGGCGGCACATGAGCGTCAGCGTAATGGCAAACGCAACCTCGGCAATCGAGCGGTGGAAGTCGCCGGCGATGCGCGCGACGACAAAGGTGATGAGGAAGAAGTCGAACGCATCGAGCGTCCAGCCGAGAAAACAGGCGACGAAAGTTTTATTCATGCTCGATCAATCTGTCGAACAATTATCTTTGCGGCGCTTTCCACAAGAGGGTGGGTAGTGGTGAGAACCTCGGGTGTCGTTGGGCTAGGAGCGAGATGCGCGAGCGACCATAGGGCAAGTGAAGTCCAATCAGGGTTATAGAAGTTCCACCAACTGACGCCGTCATATGTGCCACGGAGA
The DNA here is from genome assembly GCA_030041225.1 of Vulcanimicrobiota bacterium. GTDB lineage: Bacteria > Vulcanimicrobiota > Vulcanimicrobiia > Vulcanimicrobiales > Vulcanimicrobiaceae > Tyrphobacter. The sequence continues at coordinate 4,111 of JASHOG010000017.1, forward strand.
TAGACGGTGCGGGCCCATGCGCGGCTCGTTGCGCGGTTGCGTGTGACGATGTCTGTTGGAGCGATAATGCCAAGATCTAAGAGAGTAGACGTGTTGTCGAGGCTGAGGACGAGAGTATCAGGTGGGAAGCTATAGGTGACGAGCCTATAAGGGCGCCCGGTTGCGTGGATAAAGTCTATTGGTTTCCAGATGGCGAGGCGCCCGAAAGTCTCTGCGATTGCCGCTTCAGGTTGGGCGGCTAAGTAAAACTCGCGATAGAGATCGGGATTTGCGACGCGGCCGTCTGTGCTACCTGGGATAAAAAGAACACCGCCCCGGTCGTGCGGGGCGGCTGATTCGTCGTAAGGAATGACGCGAAAGAGCTTCACGCGTAGGCGCCGGCGTCGACGTT
>JASHOG010000133.1 GCA_030041225.1 Vulcanimicrobiota bacterium
GGCGAAGCGCCGCCCATGGAAGCAAAGGCCTGCCGTGAGTACGCCAACGAGATGCACAGCCGCTATCGGAAGGCAGCCCGCGCCGAGCGCGGCCGGCTCCTGGACGAGTTCGTCGCGGTGACGGGCTACCACCGGAAGTACGCGATTACGCTGCTGGGGCGCAAAGCGACGGTGCGATCGCGATCTCCCGGCAGGCCAACGCGCTTTACCGATGAGATGGTGGCCGCGCTGGTGAAGATCTGGCGTGCTGCGGATTACCCGTGGTCCGCGCGCTTAGCTGCGTTGTTGCCGCTCTGGATGCCGTATGCGCGCCTTCATTGCACCCTCTCTCTGGAAGTCGAGCAGCTGTTGCTTGGGATGAGCGCACGTTCGATCGATCGTGTCTTGCAACCGCATCGTGTCGAACTGAAGCGTCGTATCTACGGGCGCACCAAACCCGGCACGCTGCTCAAGCACCAGATTCCGATGCGTACCGAACGCTGGGATACGACCGAGGCGGGGTGGTGTGAAACGGATACGGTTGCGCATTGCGGTGAGGTCGGCGATGGGGAGTTTGCCTTCTCGGTGAACCTCACGGACGTCGCGTCGACCTGGACGGAAACCCGTGCCGTGCTTGGGAAAGGGCAGCGTTTCGTGGTCAATGCGCTCGAGGAGATGCGCTGCGCCCTCCCCTTTGCCTTGCGCGGCATTGACTCTGATAGCGGTGCGGAGTTCATCAACTATCATTGCTACGACTGGTGCGAAAAGCACAGCGTGGAGTTTACTCGCGGGCGCCCCTATCACAAGAACGACAACGCCTATATCGAGCAAAAGAACTGGACGCATGTCCGAAAGATCTTCGGGTGGAAGCGCATCGATGCGCCGGCCGCAATCGAGGCGATGAATGCCCTCTACCGCAGCGAGCTGCGCCTGTTCCTCAACTACTTCCAGCCCAGCGTCAAGCTCATCGAACGCGTTCGCGTCGGGAGCCGCGTACGAAGAACGTACGACCGCCCGAAAACACCGTTCGAGCGACTCGTCGAGCTCGGGGTCCTCACGCAGGAGCAGATCACCGCAATGCAAGCCGAACGCAATGACCTCGACCCCTTCGCCCTGAGTGCGGCGATCGAATCGCAGGTCGCAGCGATCCTCAGAACCCCAAGCGGTTCGACCGGCAAGCGGATCGTCTCAGCACGGAGCCGGGAGGCCTTTCAGCGGCCGTATTCCTGGAACGGCACCCGCTCTGACCGCACACAAGCCGCTGCCCCGGTAAGAAATAATGTGGCGCGATAATCAGGGCTCTGGTAAGCAAGATTTATGGCGCGACTCGGCCCAGTACGCCGACGCACTGCGATTGCATAGGCAGGCGTTCGCGCTCTTCCAGCAGTTGGGCGACCGCGATGGTGAGGCATACGCACTCAAGGACATCGGCAACGTGCAAGAGGATCAAGGCCACTACGCCGACGCGCTCCAGTCGTATGAGCAGTCGCTGGCGACATCACAGCAGATCGGTGACCAAAGCCTCGCAGCGAAGACGGCGGCTAGCATTCAACGCGTGCAGCTACACCTGCATCAACCGCCGAGCCCGTCACCGCAGCCGTCGCCAACGGCCTCTCTTCCAAAGGTACGTGCATCGTGAGTTGCCGCTGCGCTCTTGTTACTCTGGCGCTCGTGCCGGCGCTCGTTGCCGCGACGTCGCCCGCATCGATGCAAGCCCGCATGCATACGGTGCAGCAGATCTTGTTCGACGGGAGATCGGTTGCATCAGCCGGCGGCGTCACGGTCAGCCGTGGCACGATGGTCGAGCACACGGTGCGACGCGGCGAGACGATTCTCGATGGAACGCGCGTGGACGTCCCCGCGCACATCGAGCTGATCGTCACCAGTAGCGGTGCAAAGTGCACGACCACGCTTCCACCCGGCTCGAGCGTGACGTTCGTCACGACCAACTTGGGCGAACAGTACTCGGTCAATGCCGGCCACCCGACGTTTAGCGACATTCCGGGTGCCCTCGACTATTTCCGCGTGGAAGTGGGCAGAGAGATCGAAGCGGCCGCCGCAGGGACGATCTTCTCCGTAGCCGTGAGCAACGGCAGCGTAACCGTTCGATGCACGCAGGGCGACGTGAACGTTACGAAGACCGGTTACATCAAGATCGGCCTTAGACGATACAAGGCCAAGTTAGTCGATACGGTCTCCCCCGCGACCGGTGCAGTAACGTACCACCCAACGGAAACCTGGTACCTCGGGAGCTTTGCGACCTTTGCTCAGGCGGAGGCATACTACCGGCGAGAACTCGCGGCTGCCCGGCGAACGCGCGACGCTAACGCAATCGCCGGCGCGCTCGGAAACATCGGCATCGTCCAAGAGGAGACAGGTCTATACGCCGGCGCGCTGCAATCGCAGCAGCAGGCGCTGGTGCTCTACCGAAAGCTGAGCGACCGCGACGGCGAGGCGAACGCGCTCAGTCAGATTGGTGTCGTCGCATGGGATCGAGGCGAATACGATGACGCGCTGTATTTCGAGCGGCAGGCGCTCGCACTCTTCCGCCGACTCGGCGACCGCGACGGCGAGGCGAACGCGCTGAATAACATCGGCGGCGTTCAAGAGGCGCAGGGATTGTATGCCGACGCCATGCGCTCACAACAGCAGACGCTCGCGCTCTTCAGGCAGCTCGGTGACCGCGCTGGTGAAGCAGAGGCGCTCGACGACATCGGCGAGCTGCAGGTGGATCAAGACCACTACGCCGACGCACTGAAGTCGTATCAAGACGCGCTCGCGCTCTATCGAAAGCTACGCGA
>JASHOG010000134.1 GCA_030041225.1 Vulcanimicrobiota bacterium
GACTGGCGCTGGATGGCCGTCACCAACGTGCCGCTGCGCGGCAAGAACGTCGCTTGGATCGCCCTGCGCATGCCGCGCGGCATCGAGCTGCACACCACCTCGACGTTCAAATGCGCATCGCGCTGCGCACGTTACGACGAGGACATAAGCGACCAGGCGCGCGTCTCTGATCCGCATGCCGCCGTCGTCGCGTTCGCGGACGAGAACCGCACGCTTATCTTCATCGGCAACGGCAAGTCGCAGACGGTCACGACCGCCGCCTCACTCGCCGCGCTTCCGCTGGCGGAACATACCGTGCGCGTCTTCTCGACGGTGTCGAATCAGTGGTGGGACCTCGGCAAACGCAAGCGCGAGCAGATCATGAACGGCATCGCCGTCGTCATCGATGCGGGCGGCTTCGCCCTCATCGAAATCACCCCACCGTGAGGGCGGCCCAGGCACAGCCGGCTTGATGTGTATGCCTGGTAATGCTAATATGTATGCATGAAGCGAACGACGATGGAGATCGACGAGAGACTCCTGGAGCGTGCGAAGCGAGCTCTTGGGAAGACGACCGCGCGAGCAACCGTGGAGGAGGCGCTAAAGCGTGCCGCGGATGCGGGAGATGCTGAGCACAGCGAGGCTGTTGCGCGCCAGCGGCGATTCTTCAAGCAGCTCGGCTCGCTCGCTGATATTGCCTTGATGTCGTCGGAGTCGATGTGGCAGTAGCGGGATGGATTCTCGACAAGAGCGCGGCAGTCCGAGCCGGTGAGGCGAGCATCGGCAACGCATTGGCTGAGCTCGCCGGCCGGCTATGCGTTTGCCCAATCGGTGAGCTCGAGCAGCTGTACTCAGCGCGTTCCGCGCACGATTACGATGTTCTCAAGGCCGAGTTGCGAGCGACTTTCACTATCGTCACGGCGCCTGCGGACGTCTTCGAGCGAGCTCTATGTCTGCAACGGGACCTCGCGCACCACCATGGGATGTGGCATCGCACGCCGATTCCCGATCTGCTCATTGCCGAGACGGCGCTGCATCACGATATGGGAGTCGTACATGTGGACGGCGATTTCGATAGGATCGCGCAAGTGCGTCCGTTAGCGGTGACGCGCCTGGGCCGGTAACGCCTCCTGCTCGTTCAGCGTGAATGGCAGGTTTGGGTCGGCGTCGAGGGTGAGAGGATCCGCGCGTACGGCATCGCCCTGATAGTAGGCGGCGGCGGCAATCATCGCAGCGTTGTCGGTACAGTACTTCGGCGGTGGGATGAACGCATCGATGCGTTTGCGTGATGCCCAAGAACGAAAGGCGCGCTGCAGCGCGGAGTTTGCCGCGACGCCGCCGGAGAGCACGGCGCATGCATACTCGCGCTGCGCCAAGGCGCTCTCGACGCGAGCCATCAAGACGTCGACGACCGCTGCTTGAAACGACGCGGCGACGTCTTCGCGTTTCACGGCTTTTCCGGCGGGCGATTCGAGGAAGTAACGCACCGAGGTCTTCAAGCCTGAGAAGGAGAGATCGAGGCTTTCGGGATCGGGGCGGTGGCGTGGAAACGTGTGCTTGTTCGCATCGCCCTGCTGCGCGAGCTTGTCGAGCTCGGGGCCGCCGGGATAGGGGAGGCCGAGAAGACGCGCCGTCTTGTCGTAGGCTTCGCCGGCGGCGTCATCGCGCGTGCGCCCGAGAATCTCCAGCGACGTGGGTGACTCGACGCGCACGAGCTGCGAGTGACCGCCGGAGACCAGAAGCGCAAGCATCGGATAGCACGGCGCCTCCGGTCGGTCCAAGAACGCGGCAAAGATGTGCCCGTGAAGGTGGTTGACGCCGTAAAGCGGTTTGCCGAGCGCAAAGGCAAGCGCTTTGGCGCTCGCCACGCCGACGACGAGGCTGCCGATCAAGCCGGGGCCGCGCGTCACGGCGATGGCGTCGATCGCATCTAAAGGCGTCTGCGCTAGAGCTGCGGCATGCTCGATCGCAGCGGAGAGCAGCGCCGTGTGGCGTCGGCTCGCGATCTCCGGCACGATCCCACCGTACTTGGCGTGGAAGGCATCCTGCGCCGTCGAGACCGAGGCGAGCACGTCACGCCCGTCGCGAACGACGGCAGCCGCAGTGTCGTCGCACGAGGTTTCGATGCCGAGCAGGAGCACAGGTGGAACTTCAGGTCGCCGCTCCGAAGCCCCGCCTCGATGGAAAACGTCACCGAGATTCTCCGCTTGCCCTCGCCGGCTCCCAAGCCTCAATCGCTTGCATTCGACGGAAGCCTCCTCTGGATGGGATCGATTGCGACAAACCGTCTCTATGCGCTGCGTCCGGCGCAGTGGACGGTGGAAGAAGAGGCGGCTGCGCCGGGTAAACCGTACGGGCTGGCGGTGGTTGGCGACGAGCTACGCGTCATCTGCAGCGAGACCGCCGAGGATCATCGTATGGTGCGCCGGTTCGTGCCGGGCCACGGCTTCAAGGCTCAAGGCGCCTTCCAGTGCCCAGACGACACCGGGTCGCAGTTGGGCTACGATGGCGATCTCCTCTACATCAGCCAGTGGTACAACCGTAGGATTATCGGGGTGGACGAGACGGGCCAGGTCGTCACGCAGCTCACCGTGCCGCACGGTATCTGCGGACAAGTGGTCGTCGACGGCACCTTCTATCTCGTAACGACCGACGACGAAGAGGCCGACGAATACTGGCTCACCCGCGTCGATGCCCGCAACGGCGCTCCAAAATCCCAAGATCTCGCGCGCATTCCCTTTGCAGCGCGCGCCCTTTCGTTCGACGGTTCGAAGTTCTGGACGAACCACCGCGAGCACGACGAGATCGTCGCCTTCGCGCGACCCTAGGCGTACCGTGCTCGCCGACGCCTTCGCTCGGCCGATAGAGTACCTGCGCGTCTCCGTGACCGATAAGTGCAATCTGCGCTGCATCTACTGCATGCCGGAGCACGGCCTCGAGTGGCTGAGCAACGATGATATCCTCACCTATGAAGAGATTGCGCGCATCGTCGATGCAGCGGCATCGCTCGGCGTGCGAACGATTCGCTTGACGGGTGGTGAGCCGCTCTTGCGCCCGCACCTCGAACTCCTCGTCGCAATGATAGCGCGCATCCCAGGCATCGAGGATATCGCGCTCTCGACGAACGGCTTGTTGTTGGAGGGACACATCGAGGCGCTCGCCGGCGCGGGCCTGCGGCGCGTGAACATCTCGCTCGACACGCTGCGTCCCGAGCGTTTCGAAGAGATCGCGCGTCGCCCCGGCCTCGATCGCGTGCTGCGCGCCATCAACGCGGCAATTTCGTTGAAGCTGACACCGGTGAAGATCAACTGCGTCGTGATGCGCGGGCGAAACGACGACGAGGTCGAGGCGTTCGCTCAGCTTTCGCAGCGGCTGCCCGTCGCGGTGCGGTTCATTGAGGCAATGCCGGTGCTCGAGTACGCACATGCACAGCGAGAGGAATACGTGAGCGCCGACGAGTTGTTCGCGCGCTTGAAGCGTATCGGCGGCCTGCGGCCTGTCGAAGGCCCGAGCGGCAACGGGCCTGCGCGGTACTTTACTTTTCCAGGCGCGGCAGGAACGATCGGCGTCATCACGCCGCTCTCGCACGAGTACTGCAGCCGCTGCAATCGCATCCGGCTCACCGCGGACGGTCGCTTACGCCTCTGCCTCTTCGGCGACTATCACGCCGATCTGCGAACGCCGCTGCGCGGCGGTGCTTCGCGCGCACGGCTCGCCGAGATCATCGAGCGCTCGATGCTCATCAAGCCCGAACGACATCACCTGCGCCTGGGCGAACCGGCTTCCCGCATGCGCGCGCTCTCGGAGATCGGCGGTTGAGCTACGTCTAGGGGATCGTACGCTCGTAGAGATGGCGCAGGAATACGGTGAGATACGTTCCGGGCGGCAACACGTAGCCGGGCATAGGGAAGAGATCCTCCGCTGGTACGGGTGAGCCGTTAGGCGCCGGGCGGCCGTCGGGCAGCGTCATGGGATCGTCGCTGAACGTGTAGCAAAGCGGCCACGGAATGTCGCCCTTGTCATTTGCGCCGCTCGAGAATTCGACGTCGTACGCAGCGTAGTGACAGCGAAGCGATCCTTCAATCCACGTCCTCGTCGGCGTCACGATGCCTTCGACGTTCTCCGGTGCGTGCGAGATGCCCGAGATGTTCAAGTACTCCCTCGTGTACGCCGATGCCGGGCGCGGCGAGATCGTTGCGACGCTGAGCGGATTATCCTTCGCCCGAAGCGCTGCGACCTCGCGCCGAAATGCCTCTTGCTCCTGCTGCAACTGCTGCGAGAACGTTGCCCTCTGCGGGCGTTGCGGTCGCTGCGGCCGCGCGGGCATCGTGGGATGCGGCTGCGCTGTCGGTGGTGCGGAAGGAACGATGTACGTCAGCTCCCTGCGGACCGGTGGAGCTGCGGCAACTACGGCCTGCCTGGGCTGTACTTGCGGCTGAGCCTGTGATTGCCGCTGGGAGTGCAGGTGCGGTGTTTTCGGAGCCGGCGGCCGTTGGTTGGAGTTATGAGTAAGCGGTTGCGCCGGTATCGGTACGGTCACGTGCTCGATCGTTGTCGAGGAGGAGAGCGCAACGACGGGTTCCCTCGTCTCCGGCGGGCGCAGCCAATCAAGACGCCCTGAGAGCAGCCCCCAGACGAGGACGCCGAGAAAGTGCACGAAGAGTGAGATCGCGAATGCCGCGACGAGGATTCTGTCGCGCCACCTATGCAGGGTGGGGTTAGTAATCACCGCGTAGAACCCCGTACCGGGGCAAGCATAAGAGGCCCGTACATCGAGGAGTGCTTAGTTGGCGAAACCGAGTCAAGAACACTTGCGTACCCTGCTCTGGATCGGCGCAGCCGGCCTGACGGCGGCTGTGGCCGTGACGATCGTTGGCGTCGTGCTCCTGCAGAGGCGCCCGAAGCCCGACGAGACGAGCCGGCGTATCCAGCAGTTGATCGACGAGGCGAACGAGCTTCTCAAGACGCTTGACGAGCAGCGCAACAGCGCTTAAGGATTCTCTCAGCTTTACCGACCTGCTTCCGAGCGGGCAGGGCGTCGCACGCGACGGCGCCCGCGTCGTGTTCTGTTTCGGCGTGCTCCCCGGCGAGAAGGCGCGCGTGCGCATCACGACGGCGAAGAAGACGTACGCCGTCGCCGAGCTGGTCGAGATCGAGGAGTACTCGCCCGAGCGGGTCGACCCATTCTGCCCCTTTTTCGGCGCCTGCGGCGGATGTCAAGCACAGCATCTTTCCTACCCGGCGCAGCTTCGCTGGAAGCGCAGGATGGTCGAGAACGCACTGCAGCGCATCGGCGGTATTCGCGATGTCGCTGTCCGAGAAACCATCGGCATGGCGCAGCCGAGGGCCTACCGTAATAAGGTCTCACTCGTCGTCGAGCACGAGAGCGAGGGGGAGCGCATCGGTTTCTACCGCTTCCGCTCGCACGAGGTCGTTGCGATCGATGGATGTCCCGTCGCGAAGGCGCGCCTGAGTGAGTACATGGGTATCCTCGCCTCTGCACCGCCCGAATCGGCGGTGGGCGAGGCGCTGCACGACGCGCGTCACGTCGTCGCGCGTTCGGACGAGGAGGGTGGGGCGGTGCTCTCGGTGACGACGGCGCACCGTTCAGAGCGGCTAGCCGCCGCCGCACCCGCTCTTTTGGCGGCACTTCCGGGAGCGAAGGGCATCGTCAACTCCTACGAACCGCGCAGCGAGAATGCCGTGCTCGGAAGGAAGAACGTGCTGTTGTGCGGGGAGGAGCAGATCGATGAGGAGATCGCGGGTCTGCGCTTCCGCGTCTCGCCTGCTTCGTTCTTTCAAGTCAACGGCGAGATCCTCGAGCGCATCTTCGGCGTCGCTCGGCAGGAGCTGCTGCCGGTTCACCGTGCCGTTGATCTCTATTGCGGCATCGGCACGTTCACATTGTTCTTTGCGCGGGAGGGAGCAGAGGTCATCGGCGTCGAGGAACATGTGCACGCCGCCGAGGAGGCGCGAGCCAATGCGCAGCTCAACGGCGTGGAGAGACGCACGCGCTTTCGAGCAGTGCGGGTGGAAGAGTGGAGCCGTTCGCGCGAGGGAGTCGCTGCGCTCGCCGAGGCCGATCTCGTCTTTCTCGATCCGCCGCGAAAGGGAAGCGACGAAGCGACGTTGCGAGCAATCTGTAAGGCGCGCTCGCCGAGGATCGGCTACCTCTCCTGCGATCCCGCCACGCTCGCCCGGGATTTACGGCTGCTCGTAGCCAATGGGTACCGCATCACCAACGTCACGCCGTTCGACATGTTCCCGCAAACGGGTCACGTTGAGACCCTCGTTACACTTGCAGCTCTGTAATGCCGGACATTGATATTCGCTACGTTGCGAAACTCGCACGCATCGAACTCACCGACGAAGAGGTCGACCGCTTCGGCGCACAGTTGAGCGCGCTGCTCGAGCACGTCAACGCCCTCGGCGAGCTCGACGTCGCCCCCGTCGCAGCGACGGCACAAGTCGTCGAGTCGCGCAACGTCATGCGCGAGGACGAGCTTCGCCCCTGTCTCGATCGCGAGGTTGTGCTCGGTGAGGCACCGCGTCGCCAAGGCGCCTTCATCCGCGTCCCGCGGATTCTCACGGAATGAGCGAGCTGCTCGAGGGCAGCGCAGCGGAGATCGCGCGCGACGTCAACGCGCGCAGGCTTTCCGCAAGCGATGTGACCGAAGCGACGCTTGCGCACGTTCGCGCGAACGATGCCGAGGTCGGCGCCTACCTGCTCGTGCTCGACGATCTCGCGCGGGAGACGGCGCGACGCGTGGACCAGCGCATCGCGCGTGGCGAGCGTCTTCCGCTCGCGGGCGTGCCGCTCGCGGTGAAGGACAACATGTGCCTGGCGGGCGCCCGCACGACGTGTGCGAGTCGCATCCTCGAAGGCTGGACGGCGCCGTACACGGCGACCGCGGTCGCGCGCATGCTCGAGGCCGGCTGCGTGCCGATTGGTAAGACGAATCTCGACGAGTTTGCGATGGGAAGCTCGTGCGAGAACTCGGCGCTCGGCGTCACGCGTAACCCATACGACCTCGAGCGGGTACCGGGAGGGTCGAGCGGCGGATCCGCTGCGGCGGTTGCTGCGCGGGAGGCGGCGATCGGCATGGGAAGCGACACCGGCGGCTCGATTCGTGAGCCCGGCGCCTTCTGCAATCTCATAGGATTCAAACCAACCTACGGGCGCGTCTCTCGGTACGGGCTCATTGCGTTTGCCTCGAGCCTCGATCAGATCGGCCCGCTCACGCGCACGGTCGAGGATGCCGCGCTCGCCTACGACGCGATGGCGGGACACGATCCAATGGATGCGACGTCGCTCGCACGTGAGGTCGAACCGGCGGCGACGGCGTTGCGGGAGGACTTGCGCGGCCTTCGCATCGGTATCGTACGTGAGTTCAAGCTCGAGCCGCTCGGCGCGGCAATGAAAGCGGTGTACGAACAGGCGTATCGCGAGCTGGAGGCGCTCGGCGCCACCCTCGTCGACGTCTCGCTGCCGACCGCCGATTACGGCCTCGCTACCTACTATCTCATTGCGCCGGCGGAATGTTCCTCGAATCTCGCGCGCTTCGACGGCGTGCGCTATGGTTTGCAGGTGGACGCAGGAGACGTTGCCACGATGAACTCGCAGACGCGCGCTGCGGGCTTCGGACCGGAGGTCAAGCGGCGCGTGCTGATCGGGACGTACGCGCTCTCGAGCGGATACTACGACGCGTACTACGTCCGAGCGCAGAAGGCACGTACACTCGTGGCGCGCGATTTTGCACAGGCCTTTGGAGCGTGCGATCTCATCGCGTGTCCCGCGACGAGCTGCCCGCCCTTCACGCTCGGCGCGAAGAGCGACCCGTACAGTATGTACCTCATGGACTACTACACGATCCCGATGTCGCTTGCCGGCATTCCGGCGCTCTCGGTTCCCTGCGGCTGGGTCGATGAAGGCGTACCGCTGCCGATCGGGTTGCAGTTGACTGCGCCGCACTTCGCCGAGCCTCTCCTGCTGGGCGCCGCCCACGCGTACGAACGCGCAACGCAACACGCGCGTAAGCACGTGCCGAGGACGTCAGCGCATGCGTAATGGTTACGAAGCCGTCATCGGTATCGAGTGCCACGTCGAGCTCAAGACGCGCACGAAAATGTTCTGCGGCTGCCGGAACGTCTTCGGTGAGGAACCGAACACGAACGTCTGTCCGGTCTGCCTCGGCCTTCCCGGCGCGCTGCCGGTTCCGAACCGCATCGCGATCGAGCACGTGTTGCGTGCCGGCATCGCTTTCGGCGGCGATATCCCGGTCTTCTCGAAGTTCGATCGCAAGAACTACTTCTATCCCGATATGCCGAAGAACTATCAGATATCGCAGTACGACATGCCGCTCGTGCAGGGCGGTGAGGTGCGTTACTGGCTCGACGACGGCACAATGAAGGCATGCTCGCTCGTGCGCATTCACCTGGAAGAGGACACCGGAAAATCGACGCACGCGGGTTCCGGTGATGGGCGAATCGCTGGTAGCGACTACTCCCTCGTCGACTTCAACCGCGCCGGTGTTCCGCTCATGGAGTGCGTCTCCGCGCCGGAGCTGCGCAGCGCCGATGAGGCAGTCGCATACCTGCAGTCCCTGCGGCGCACGTTTCTCGAGCTCGGCGTGAGCGACGTCAAGATGGAGGAAGGCTCGCTGCGCTGCGATGCCAACGTTTCGGTTCGTCCCGTCGGCACGAGCGAGCTCGGCACGAAGACCGAGATCAAGAACATGAACTCATTCCGCTCGGTGCATCGCGCGGTCGAGAGCGAAATCGAGCGGCAGGTGAGGCTGCTCGCGAGCGGGCAGCGCATCGTGCAAGAGACGCGCGGCTGGGACGAGATTCACGGCGAGACGCATTCGATGCGCAGCAAAGAGGAGGCGCACGACTACCGTTACTTCCCCGATCCCGATCTCGTGCCGCTCGAGATTGCGCCGGCGGAGGTGGAAGGCATGCGCAGTGCACTTTCCGAGCTTCCATGGCAGCGTTTCGAGCGCTACGTGAACGCCGGCATCTCGGCGCGCAAAGCCGAGCAGCTCGTCGACGTTACGGCAGATCCGAAGGAGCGCGAGTACTTCGAAAGCCTTGCGGCGGAGATCGGCGTCCCCGAGGCGACGAACTACCGCCTCGGGGAGCTGGCACGGCTTGCGAACGCACACGCCGGAACGCTCACTGTACCGAGCTCCGGCGCCTCCGTGGCCTACGTTGCCGAGCTGCATCGCTTGAAAGCCGAGAACGCGATCAACTCGAAGGTGCAAAAGGAGCT